>CALJVJ010000180.1 GCA_937974625.1 uncultured Saprospiraceae bacterium | reverse complement strand
CTCCCCATAGAAGCAGCAGCATTACCTCCTGTACTATTAATCTGGGTAACGACCATTTTCTGATTAGCGGCATCAAACTTAACGGATAAATAGCGGTTGTAAGTTGGTGCTCCACAGTAAATGATGGGTATATTACCATAGCTCACATTATTTGGTCGAGGATTGGAATCTTTTCCAATTCGGCTATGATAATGTCCAACAAAAACGGCACTTACGTTATAAGTATCTAATAGGCTTCGAAATTTCCTGCTATTTTGAGCCACCTCTGTAGTACTGTAATTATCACTCCAATGTTGGTCCGAATCATGAAAGTTTAAAATAATAAACTGCCCTGCACTTTTAGCTTTCTTCAAATCTGCTTCTAACCAAGCTAGGGAAGAAGTGATTTCTACAGTTCTTGTTATCCCTCTTGATATTTCGGTCGTGTAAGTAGGGAAATTATGTAATTGTACAAAATGCACCTTGCCCTCATCCCAAGAATAAGCCAAACTTCCTTTTCCGCTTTTATAATCATAATTCAAATAATTTCTATCTTCAATGTGGTCTCTCATGTAATCCACCATATTAAAGGCACAACGGTTTCTCCAACAATTATCCACATTATTGGCATAATCATGGTTTCCAAGTCCTAAAAATAAAGGAATAGTCACCTTTTTATACATTTCATCAAATTTGTCCATTTGCCAGCCATGTCCATAGGCCGTTAAATCTCCATTTATTATCAATCCCTTTACCTTAGATGTCCCAATTTCGGTAGCATGTTTATTGATACTTTTTATATAGGTAGTATTCATCGTTTCTGAGTAAGTATTCTTTTCATCATCTGTTCGGCTAACATTGTCATCAGACCAAGGGTATTGCGGGTCAGCAGCAAATAGCATGTGGAAAGGAGGAGACGCTGCTCCCAAATTAGTGAACTTCCAAGATTGTCCCGTAACATTTTGGGGCTTTCTCATCACCATATAATTGTCTTTCCCGCCATTGTTATCCAATGCTCGACCATAAGCCCCTATAATTTTATAGGTGCCATTTCCATTAGCAGTAATGGTCCAAAACTGACCAGTATAACCTCCCCAAGACCCCATGAAAGGTTTGTTACTATTTTGGCGAACATCTAGTACTCGACCATAAGCATCATTGATACTGTATTTATTTCCGCCAAGATGCTTCAATACCCAATACTGCCCAGTATAATTCCCAGAATTGCCCATAAAGGGTTTATCACTAGCTTTCATGACATCTAAACACCGTCCTTCCTTTAGGAAAGTATTGGTCAACCGATAAGAGTTATTTGTGTTAATAGATTGGGCAGTGACTAAAAATGTACCGATTATCAAAAGGGCGCAACTCAAGATTAATTTTAGTTTTTTCATAATTTTAGTTTTTGTAGGGGCAATCTTTATGATTACCCCTTGGGGCGGGAAATCACAAAGCCTGTCCCGAAGAATTTAGGAGGATTGCCCTTAAAGAATAATCGTAATACTTATTTAGAAAAATAAGTCACTTTTAGAAATGGCGCTTGATATTAAAAATTAGCGAGTCAACACCATCCGCATAGTCTCCATCACCTGCCCATCTAACACCAAGGAATAAAAATAAGTCCCAGCAGGATAGTTTTTCGACTGAATCGTCACTTGCCCTTTCCCCATTTCGGTAATCTTTACTTGACCCAAAACTTTTCCGTCCACACTCGTCACTTGGATATGCGCATTTTGTACATTGGCAGGGACAAAATAATCTACTAACGTATTTTCTCGGAAAGGATTAGGGTGGTTTTGGGCCAGTAAAGCTTGCTGTTCTAGTGGTAGCACATAGCTGGTGCTTTTTGGGGTTTCCGCATTCTGCGTAAGTAATTTTTCCACTAGTGATTTTAGTTCATCTATTTGGGCTTGTTGGGTAGCTAGCTGTTGATTTTGTGCTTCATTGACTTCTTTTAGTCTTATATTTTCGGTTGCCTGTTCGACAACTAATTGCTGTTGTTCGTTCATACCTTCTACCAAAACAGGAATCAATCCATCATAATTCACCGCCTTATAGCCATCTTGTAAAGTGGTAACCAATTCAGGAAATACTTTCTCTACATTTTGCGCAAGTAAACCCAAGTTTGACCCTTCCGAAAAATTTCTACCTTGGAATTCATTGGTACGCATTTGGTAAGTGTAGCCTTCTAAGCGAGCTATTTTAGCCAAGGGATTCTGTATTCTTTTTATTTGTTTTTTAAAACGCTCATCAGAAGTAATCGCATTGCCATTAGAACAAATATTTCCCGTTACATTTAGTTTACAACTTGCATCAATGGCCCCAATCCCTACATTACCTCCTGGTTGTTGTAAAAGTAAACCCAAGGGTCCACCACCAGTACCATAGTCATAAGCAAATATATTCCCGTCATTACTTGTTGCATCTTTAAATATTCTAATCCCACCTCCAACGGATGAAGGAAGGGAATTACTATCCGCTCCAAAAAAGCCACTACCAACTACCTGCAAGGCTGCACCGGGTGTAGTCGTCCCTATCCCCACCTTCACTGCATCTACTCCTGTACCTCCTATAACCGCACAGTTATCACAACCAACTATAGCATTATACCCAATAGCAATGGCTCGGTCTAAAGAATCGACTGTTTGTGCATTATTTCCTAAGAGCGTACTTCGGGTGTTGTTCGTATTCCTACCAGCAGAATATCCAAAGTAGGCATTGTAGGTGCCATTAGAATTTTGGTGACCTGCATCCCCTCCAAAGAAGGCATTGAATTTGCCCGTGTTGTTATTCCTACCAGCAGTATGTCCAAAGAAGGCATTGGCAAAGCCAGTAGAATTTTGTATGCCAGCATCCCCACCAAAGAAGGCATTGGCTGAGCCAGTCGTATTACTTTGACCCGCAGATGACCCAAAGAAGGAATTGGTTGAGCCAGTCGTATTAGAAGAACCCGATTTCCAACCAAAGAAAGCATTGGCTGGAGCAGTAGTATTCGACTTACCCGCATCCTTTCCAAAGAAGGTGTTGAAAATTCCAGTAGCATTAGACTTACCCGCATTCGTGCCAACGAAAGTATTTTCATTTTGTGTTCCATCATCATTCATCCCAGCATTCGCACCAATAAACAAAGAAGAATCACCGACCGCTTGGATAATGGCCATTTTCCCAATGACATCCAACTCAGCCGCAGGCGTAGTCGTCCCTATCCCCACTTTCACAGCATCTACCCCTGTACCACCTATGACCGCACAGTTAGCACAACCAACAATAGCATTATGTCCTATGGCAATGGCTCGGTCTAAATCACCCGTCGTTTCTGCATCAGTACCTAGTATCGTACTTTTAGTGTTATTGAAATTTTTACCAGCATCCTTCCCAAAATAGGCATTAGAAGCGCCTGTAGTATTAGATATACCTGCATCCCGTCCAAAGAAAGCATTGGAGGCGCCATTAATAGTAGAAAAGCCAGCTCTCTCCCCAAAGAAGGAATTGGAAGTGGCATTAATATTAGAAGCGCCCGCATTCCGACCAAAGAAAGCATTGGAAGCGCCTGCAATATTAGACTTACCTGCATTCGTGCCAACGAAAGTATTATTATTATTACCATCATCATTCAACCCAGCATTTGCTCCAATAAGTAAAGAGGAATCTCCTACAGCTTGGATGATTTCCATTTTGCCGAGAATTTTCGCATCGCCTTCTACATCTAAGCGAACTTGGGCAGAAAGCGAGTTAATAAGCATACTTAGTAAAAAGAGAAAGGATAATTTTTTCATCACGTATTATTTTTGTTTATCTAATTTTTTTTCGATAAAACAAAGATGGCTGATATATGAAATAACCCTGTTCACGTATTTTACAAAAGCGTGTACGTATATTACAAATGGTAAAAAAGTCATGCACTTATTTTACAAAGGGATGTAAAATAAGTGTCAAGTAACTGATAATCAATATCTTAAAAAGATGTTTTTGTGGATTATTTTTTTGGTAGGGGCAATCCCTTGTGGTTGCCCTTTCGGACTGGAAACCATAATTTGGGTAACCACAAGGGTTACCCCTACAATGGGGATTGGGTAAATTTGTGGGATTGGGCAACCACAAGGGTTAACGATAAAAATTTGTGGGATTGGGCTACCACAAGGGATTGCCCCTACGATGGAAAAACACCTGGTGAACCTTATTTACAATTGTCGAAAATCACTAGGCGAACGCCCAAAAGCAGTATGAAAAGTACGAGAAAAATAACTAGGATTACTGAAACCAACAGCATAAGCAATTTCGGAAATGGTTAATTTCGTTTCTGTTAATAATTGCTTTCCTTTTTCTAAACGAATGGAACGAATAAAAGTAGAAGGAGTTTGTCCCGTCATTGCTTTCAGCTTGCGATAGACTTGCATGTCGCTCATATTAACGACCTTACTTAGGTCAGCAACTGAAAAATCAGGATTGTCTAATTGCTTATTAATATGAGTCGTTAGTTTATTTAGAAAGGGAGTCATTTCCTGTGCACTAGTATCCGCAATAGCAACCATTGATTGTTGAGCATAACGGGTTTGCAAAGCTTTCCGCAACTCAGTTAATTTTTCCAAACGAATCAATAATTCTTCTTTGTGAAAGGGTTTGGTCAAAAAGGCATCTGCCCCAAATTTCAAACCAATCACTTTATCCGCTTGGGTCGCTTTGGCAGTCAATAAAATAATAGGGATATGGTCGGTACGTTCATCTTTTTTGAGGATTTCGCATACTTCATAACCATCTTTTAATGGCATCATGACATCACTGATAATAATATCGGGCACAATTTCAATTGCTTTATCTATTCCAAGTTGCCCATTTTTAGCGGTATGTATAGTAAAGAATTTTTCTACAATAGTTTGAATATATTGCGCTACATCCTTATTATCTTCAATAATCAGCAAGATAGGTAAATCCCTATTTTGAGTAATCTTGTCTTCTTCTTTCCCATTTACTACAGAAGTTGCTCTTTCGATGACTATTTCATTGGTCTTTGGTAAGCTAAATTCATTCGTTGTTTGTATCGCGGCTATTTCTATCGGCAACAAAACGGTAAAGACGGTCCCTTCGTCCTTTTTACTTGTTACTTCGACCTTTCCGTCCATCAATTGGAGTAGTTCTTTGACCAAAGCCAAGCCAATACCTGTTCCTTCCCCTTGCCGCGTATTAGAATTATCTACCTGATAAAATCGGTCGAAAATGTGTGGTAACTGATTGGTAGCAATGCCTATTCCTGTATCTTGTATTTTTATTTTCAAAAAAGTCTGCCCCTCTACAGTTGCTTTTTGTACATGCAAAATAACTTTACCATCTTCCTCCGTAAATTTAATGGCATTGGACAAAAGATTATAAAAAATATGTTGAATCTTAGTTTCATCGTATTTCGTTTCTAAAGTCGGTATTTCTGAATAAAAGGTAAGTTTAACGTCTTTATCAGCAGCCATAGAATAAAAGGACTCTGTCAAATATTGCAAAAAGGCAACAATATCCCCTTGGGTTTTATGGACTTGTAAGGTAGCGGATTCCGCTTTTGATAAATCTAATAATTGATTGATTAATAGTAATAGGTTTTTACTATTTCGACGAATCAAGGTTTGTTCTTTTTCATGCCCCTTAATATTCTCGTTCATCCCCATAATCACGGTCAATGGCGTCCTAAATTCATGGGTAATATTGGTGTATAACTGACTTTTTAGGTCATTCATTTTTTTCAACCGCCCCATCTCTTGTTGCTCTTGTTCCTGTAGGAATTTATTTTTTTCCAGTTCAAAACTGGCTTGTTCTTTAGCTTTGACATTTTCTTGTTCTCGATAAGCTAAACCCAAACAAAAAATAAGAATTTCTAAAACAAACCCAGTTTTAAAGCTTAATAAAGGATATTCAAAAAGCTCCAATTGAGATAAGACATTCAATAACAAATCAAATAATATAAATAACATTCCCGCTACAATGAAATATCCTTTTTTATCTTTAGTTTTAAATAATTGATACGTAAATGGCAACGTAAAAAAGATGAATACAATAGAATATCCTACTAGCACATAATCCGATATTCCATGACTATAATTAGAATAAACCGCCGATACAATGTGAAGCAAAAGGGTCGGGACACACATCCAAAATAAAAAATTATAGATTTTATCCCATGTGGGCATTAGTTGGCGCAAATTCAAGAAAGTCCGCATAAACCCAATGTATCCCATAAATCCTATAATAATCATTGAATTAAATAGGTAAGCATATTTAGGATTTTCTGGAAATAGAAAGTAACCAAACCAATCTTCTGTCTGTCCTGCTGAATTAGACGCATGAGTCGCCAATACTAAAATATAAAGGGCGTAATAAGCATAGCTACTATCTCGCTTGAGGATGGCCCCTGTCAAACTATAGATAATCATCATCATAAAAAATCCTATAAGGAAATAATTATGATTTTTTTTTGTTTGTAAAAAAGTGGCAAAATCGTTGGAATGTCTTAAGGTTACTTCAAAAACAGGGGGTACATTTACTCTTTCCGCTTGAGCACTAAAATAGAGTTGAATGGGTTGATTTGGGGGCAAAGTCACCCTAAAAAGATTTAAATCTAAGGTTGGTTTAAAGGATTTGAGGTGATAAGGTCTATATTCCCCACTTAAATATTTTTCAAATTGTCCATCCGCTTGTTCCACATAAAGGTCTATTTCCGTAATAGAACTCGAAAACTGTAATACCCATTCTGTGTAGTTTTGTGCATCTGGCAGACTATTCTTGAGCACCAATTTCCCCCAATAATATTGATGGGTCGTTAAATCAAAATCTAGTTCATCTAAAGCTTGAAAAGGTGCAGTTTGAAATTGCTTTGCTACATATTGGATTTCTATTTCAAAATCTTCCGCTTCTATAATACCAATTTCATGGTCAATGATATACTTTTCCGCTAATTGCTCAATGATAAATACTTTCGATTCTGCAACAAGTGGAAGCCCCTGTGCCGATAAGGAATTAATGGTCAAAAATCCCCAAACAAAATATATTAGCGTTAAAAGTGTAGTTTTCTTCATAAATGTGTCCAAAGTAGAATGGAACTACTAATCTACAAAAAAATTAACCTACTTATCTGAAATAATGCCTTCAAGGAATCAAAAGAAATGTAAAATGTAAAAATATTAACCTACTCAATAAATAGACGTCATTAATATTCTTTCAACAAAAATCAAAAGGGAGCAGTTTAAAGCAAAATGCTCCAAAACTGCTCCCCTTTGAAAATTGAAAATTTTAAATTGAAAATTTATCCCTTCCACCCACAAAGTCCCGCCACATATTCCTTACTCCCATCATTCACCCACGAATCCAATTGAGCAGGGTCTTTCAACTGCTGTCCACGCTTTCGGTCAACGACCATAAAGCCACAAGACACATCTGTCATTGCCGTCATATCACTCCATAATTTTTCTATTTGCGCCACGGGATAAACATCTTCCTGTCCATGTCCCCAACGGTATTTCACTTCCTTAATCGTCACATAACTCGGCATTCTTTGGGCAGCTTTTCGGACCGCTTCATCCAAAAAGGCAACATCTTTGGATAAATCAGCTCGGGTCAAGCCAAACCAAGCCAATAAATCATCCACCTGTATCCAAGTAGTCATCGAGTTATAATAACTTAATTTAAGTTCATCTTCTTCATGTGGTTGTGCCAGACCTTCTAATAAACGGGGTTGTCCGTTGACCAATGCCAATCCACCTCCACTATCTTCCAACCTTCTTGGGACCACTTCAAAACTGAGCATATTTCCAGAAGATAAGTGCTGCGATAAAGCTTTTGGGTCTAAATTAGCGCCCAAAGTATCAATATTGTGGAGCATAATCGTTTCCACCTTTGGATGCTTTTTTAGCAATTCCGCTAATACGCCATTTCTTAATAAATTAGGCACTTCATACCAGTGACCGAGTGGGCTAAATCGTTGCTTAGCGAGGTTATCTACGTAATCTGAACCTTCGCCTTTTTCGGTCGCCCAACCCATCAAAGCAGCTCGACCAGCCACTCTTACTTTCTCTTTATTTTCATCCAGTTTTTCTTGTGGCATTTCTTCCCAAAGAAAACGTAAATCTCTCACCATTGGAACGAATCGTTGGCCTATGGATTTACCTTTTGACAAATAAATATCTCCTTTGTAACCATATTTTTTTGACTTTTTGAGTTGATTAGCAATCGCATCGTAAGTTAAATAACTAGTCGCAATAGCATGGGGTGGATTAGCACCGTAAAGTGCCGCAGTTTGAGCGGTCTTTGCCAAATGCACTTCAACAAAACTCCGATGTTGACCTTGAATGTCAACAAATGGAAAAATTGCCTTAATCACTCCTGCCCCTTTTGTCCAACGACTCCCTACTCCACCTGCCAAACTTAGCACTGCTACTTTTCCACCTTTTAAAGCATTGATACCTAGCTTATTAGCTTTTACATCAGCTAAATTAGTCACAGCGGTAGCAGGTACATCTTCTATCGTTGTTTCTGCTGGCAAACGGTTTCTAGACAAACCAATTCTTCCTTTTTGTAAATCATCTCTAATTTTATTATGCTGTATGTGGTCAAAGCCATTTTCTGATTTAATCGTATCCGCTAACTCATTTTGTAGGCGTTTTTGGTCACCAAAATTGCTTTGGGAAACTTGGAAAAGGTTACTCACTAAAGTCCTCAATAAAGCATGCGATGAAGCCGCACCTTTTAATTGGGCCGTATATAATTCCACTTCCAATTTTCGTTGGTAAGCAATTGCTCCTGTTTCTAATCGTGCCAAATTAGAGATTTGTATACCATAGTATTTTTCGGGCATCCAAGCTTGCGTTTGACTTAATAAAGTGGAGAAAGTACCTTTATTATTTATTTCAAAATCATAAACAACTGGCTCCATTGCATAAGGCAAAGCACTTGATAATTCTTGCTTCGTTGTACGAATTATTTTAAGGAC
>CALJVJ010000179.1 GCA_937974625.1 uncultured Saprospiraceae bacterium | reverse complement strand
ATTTCAATATGACCAAAAGCTAAATAAATGTTTACACTAGAAGCAATCAAAACCCTTAAAAAATCTGGTACGGTTGCGCCAAGTTCTAAATTTTTAGTTAAAAAAATGACTAATCCAATTGACGATAATGATAATGTGGTTATCGTCGAATTTGGTACTGGAAATGGCGTAATTACAGAAGGAATTTTAGATAAGATTACGGATAAATCTCAAATCCTTTCTTTCGAATTAAACGAGGCAATGTATCAAGATGCCTTGGAAACGCTACCTGAGGACGACCGACTTCATCTGCTCAATGAATCTGCCTTAGAATTTGATAAATTCTTAAAGGAACAGGATATTGAAAAAGTAGATTATTTTGTGTCTAGTCTTCCCTTATCCCTCTTAAAAAAAGCAGATATTCATTATTTGATGAGTAAGGTTACAGGCTTATTAAGCTACGGTGGCATGTTCATTCAATATCAATATAGCTTAGGGAAAAGAGATTTATTAAAAGGCTATTTTCCAAATGTTAGACTCGGCTTTACACCACTTAATTTCCCCCCTGCCTTTATCTACTATTGTACTATGCTAGGTTAAAATGTAGCTGTAAATAGTGAGTTGTAAGTAATCAACTACAGCTCCTAATTTACAACTTACCACTCATCATTTACAACTAAAAAAATGGCAAATACCTTTTTAAAAAGTGTGGTTGATTTTACAAAAAATGTAAAAACTACTGGTGCTTTATACCAAACTTCTAAACAAATTGAGAAAGAAATTTGTAGTAAAATTGACCAAGAGACTAAAATAGTGGTTGAATTTGGGACAGGTTTAGGGAATATTACGCAGCGAATTTTAGATAAATTACCCGCTGATGGGAAGTTATATTCTTTTGAAGTCCAAGCTGAATTTTTAGAAGATGTCAAAGCACTTATTCAAGATGATAGATTGGTCTTAATCAATGATGGAGCACAAAACTTTGATAAGTACGTAACCGAAAAAGTGGATTGTTTTATTTCTTCAATTCCTGTGACTTTGATTCCTAAAGAGGTGGTGATGTTAGCTTTGGAAAAGAGTTATGCTGCTTTGAAAGTAGGTAAATATTTTTGCCAAGTATTGTATTCTCCTTTTCATAAAAAGAAATTTAGTGCAGTATTTGATGAAGTGGAGATTAAAACGGCAGCTTCTGTGCCTTTGGGTTTTATCCATCATTGTCAAAAAATAACAGCCTAGATTTTATGGATGTCTTTAAAAATAGAGCTGCCAATATTGGTTTTTGGATGATTATGGCAGCAGGTCTTTCAATGATTTTTGAAGGTTACCATAATTATAATGTAGAAATAATTAATGCAGCAGTCGCTGGAATTGGGCTTGGTTTAATGATAGGTGGAATTTATAAAGCTGGAGGACTGAAAAAATGAGTACTTAGACCTAATTATTAATCACTATTTTTTTGACTAATGGCGCTTCTTCACCATTCAAAAATTGAATAAAATATACTCCGTTTCGATAGGTCGGAAAATGTTGAATACTATTTGGAGTCACCACTCCTTCTTCTACTTTCGCCCCTTTTGAGTCATAAACAAAGTAAGGAATCTGAGCTAAACTAGCATCGCCCACCTCTATACAGTAATAATAACTAGCTGGATTCGGATATACCTTTATCTCCTCCCGGGAAACGGTCGGTAGATACGGCTCGCAACTATTTCCATTCAATAAGCCACTTCTTGCATGAATCAACGCTGCCTGCATCCGCATCGCTTGTCCTTTTGTGAACATCGCTAAGCAGGCATCTTGAGAATTATTCATAAAATTAGCGGTAATATCTCTGGAATCACAACTGGATTCATCAATATTTGGACAGCCATTATAACTTGTAGATTGGATAGGTGTATCTGCTACAAAATCATCATGCCCACATTCACCAAGACCCCAATTATGAAAGACATTAAAATAGTGGGCTACTTCATGTGTACCTACTCGTCCCAGTCTGTAATTAGGTAAGGCAGTCCCTTCCTGACCAAAATAGTCTACTGATAGTATTATGCCGTCTTGTTCAAGAGGATTTTGATTAGGTTTGGAACCAAATCCCGCTATTCCTAGGCCTGTTTTGGTGACCCAAATATTTAAATATTGAGTAGTGTTCCAGGCTGTTTTTCCACCCTCAGGTGTATGATAAATCCAGGTTGCTCCTCTAGAATATTCAAAATCATCATTTGTAGGAGTTCTAGTGATACCTGTGGTCGGTTGCCCCGTTGGGTCTATTGTAGCCAAGCAAAAATTGAATCCTACTTTCCCTATTCTATTTTTGAAATCAGGATGTACTCTATCCAAATTAGTATTCTCTAGATTGAAATCTCTATTTAATGCATCAATTTGAGAGAATACTTGAGCATCAGAAATATTTTCAGCTTCGGTTGGATAAACGATATGTACGACTACGGGAATATTAATTTTTCCACGGCTGGCAGCAAGTGAATGGCTTTGTTTCAGGTAATTTTCAGTGGCTATTTCTAGCGCATCATGTGCTCCTTTATCATAATAAGTGGTAGTTTCAACACATTTCCGCTCAATGGTTTGAGCCATTAATTGACCAATAAGAAATAGGGAAAGAAAAAAAAAGACGAATCGTTTTTGTAGGTAAGTATATAAATATGTTCTTGGTTCAAACAATAATTTAAGTCAGTTTGTAATCAGTTAAAAGGAAGTATTGTTTATCGTTAATGAGGGTTTTCTTATAAAAATTGGGAAGCAGCAACTAGCGCTTTTTTGAGCCAAAAAAGTTCACACAAGAACACAAAAGGACTTCAAAAAAGATTAATTAAAAAACTTTTGTGAACCTCTTTTGTGTTTTTTGTACCTTTTGTGGTTCGAAAAATATTTTATACGAAAACTCTTAAGTGCCATGTGTTAATTAATTCGGTAAAATTTAAGGGCAAGATTTTTTCGATAGTTTTTGTTACAAAAATCAATGCATAGCACCGCTACGGATTTATTTTTTAATAAAAAATAGCGGAAAAAGATGTTCTTAAATTACCGAATTAATTAGCATGTGGTACTTAATCATTAATAAAAACGAAAATTTTATTAAAAAGATTATTTTTTAACATTAATTTGCCAACTGCCAACTATCGCTCCTCAATCAATTCAATCAGCAAATCCACAGCTTCTCTTACAAACTCAGGGTCTTCTGCATAAGTTTCCCGCTCTTTGACAATAATATTTTTAGGTAATCCTGCTTTCAGTCGATTGAAAAAAGCAGCATCTGATTTTTTATCTTCTAATACCCCGCCTTTGATAGAGTATCTACCAACCCCACCTTTTGGAATCATAAAATAAGCTTTGTCTTTGGTGTGTTGTAAACGTTCTATAATACTATCTGCTACTCGAAGTATTTCCGTTTCATTTAGTCGTGGAACAAAAACAACTGGGCTATGAAAAACAATTTTATGATTTTTAAATTCTTCAGGTACTTCATTTGGTGGCACCAAAATGCCCAAGTGTTCCGCACCTCCCGGACATAAAACTTGTGGCAAACCTAATTTTCCTGCAACCGTCAATCGCTCTGGCCCTCCTGCTCGCAAAACACTCCAAACATCGTCCGCAATTTCCCCCATGGCATAATCGAAAACTGCTCCAATAATGCCTTCTTTCATCATTTGTTCCATCGCTTGACCGCCTGAACCGACCGCATGGAAAACAATGACTTCATAACCTTTGGATTCAATGTATCTGATAGCCTCCATCGACCCATTGGTTAACACACCCAAATTGGACATACCAATCAATGGTTTGTCTCCCTTTTCCATGACAAACTTTGTCTCTACTGCTGCCATACCACATGCTGCTGCAGCTGCATTGGCTAATATTTTTCGAGTAAATGGATTTAATTTTAAAATATCACTGACTGAAAACATCATGGTGATATCCTTTATCCCCACAAATCCCGTCATATCACCCGCCGCAATCGTCGATACCATAATTTTGGGAAAACCATAGGGTAAGGCTTGCATGATTTCGCAGCAAGTTGAAGTGCCCTGTGTACCTCCTAATCCTAAAACCGCATGCACTTCATTTTTGACAATCTTCTTATTGAGTATCTTGATACTTCCTTTGACTACAAAAGGATTAGATTTTTCTCGAGTTGGGTCCTTTAAAATCTCTTTGATAGAACCTCCACCTGTGGAAATAACTTTTCCTCTGGAAATATCTGCTTTAATACCTGGTTTGCCAACAACACCAATATCTATTAATAGCGCAGTATGTCCTATTGCCTCAATTTGTTCTTTTAAGAAGCCTGCTTCTTGGTCTTTGGTGTCTAGAGTGATTAGGAGGGCTATGGTTTTTCGCATTTTTTGTTAGGTTTAAAGGTGTAGAGTTATAAAGGTATAAAGATGAAGCTAGGCTATATTTTTTGAGCACACTTATCACTTACCATTTACAACTTACCACTAATTTTAACTATTTTTTCTTTTTCTTCGGAAATCGCAAATCAGCAAATTCCTTAGCCGCACTATATACCGCTTTTTCAATAGGAATTCGTTCGGTAGAAGAACCCGTCCAAATGCCGTCACAACTGGTATGATTCAAAATAAACTGTGCATCTTCAGGGGTAGACATAGCTGCACCGTGGGCAATCAACATCACATCAGGCTTTATTTTACGCATGATTTTATTGGCTTCTTCCGTTCTTGCTGCGGTTCCTTTAATCGTTTCACCTGAGTCATATCCTTTTAGTCCGCCTTTCGTTGTGCCTGCGTGAAAACAAAAAATATCTGGTTGCGCTTCTTCCATAATGCGAATACTATCTTCCATTGTAAACGCCAAACCAATGGAGACCATATCCATTTCTTTGGCTAATTTAAGCATTTCAATTTCATTATCTATAGTAATCCCACTTTTTGTTAAGACTTTAAAAATCTCACTATCACGGTCCACATAACTAATGGAAGGGCCAATATTGGAAACGGATTCAACGCCCATCGCTTTACAATCATTTAAGACCATCCGCATATCTTTTAGTGGGTCATTGGCATTGAGACAAGCACAAATGAACGCATCCCCTTTGATGGCTGGCATAATATCTTCCCGAGTGTAATTGAGCGTCTGTTTATTAGAATCTAAAATAGGCCATAACATAGACATGGTACCCATTCCATTGGCGCGTAACCTCGCTCCAGAAAAGGTATTGATACAATCTGCACCCGCTTTTTCTAATAACTGGGCGACTAAGCCACTACCCGCACTGGCAATTAAAATAGGGATATGATTCTTAACTTTTTTTTGTAATTTTTCTAAGATTTCTTTTCTTGACGTTCTTGGTGTAATCATGTTTTGATATTGTATTTAATAATTTTCGTTAGTTGTGGTTATCCAAACTCTTTCAAATTCTATTTTCTTTATTTTAAAGGCCTCAAAATCTGGTAAATCAAGTGCATAAATACTTAATCCTCCGTATTTGTCTTCCTGGTGGTCTTTACAGTATTTGTTCTTTTGTCCGTTTTCATATACTTCAATTTGCCTAAGCACCTCTCCATTTGATTTGGTTTCAAACAGCCAAATGGAGGTTCCCCAATGGTCATAAGTATCGCCTCTTGTTTTATTCCAAGGTCGCTTAAAATAGTATTTTTTTTGCGAATTGGTTGCTGGTACTTGTTTTTTATTTTCATGGAAATTTCTTGTCAATTTCATCTGCAATTTCCCTTAAATCTAAAGCATTTATCATCGAATCCAATTCTTGCTGTACCGTAAAAGGTCCCTTCCACCGAATACGATGACCAAATTCCAAATTATGCATTCTAGCGAGGAAAAAGGTTAAGCGGTCTGGTTCTAGCATATCCTTTTTATAATATTCGTAAAGATATTTAAAATTTCGTCTTCTAGTACCGGATTCTTTAGAAGCATGATGCATGACTATCCAAGGCGCATAAAAAGCTTTATTACCGTGGTCTATTTTATTGGGATAACCATGTTTGAGAATATAAGCTTCTATTTTTGCTAAATTGCTTTTGTCGGTATCCATCATCGCTTCCACTGCTTGTTGGTGTTCTTTACTATCGTAACCATATTTTTGGTTGATGGCGGATTCTTGGTCTCTGACGGCTTGGTCGGCAGTACCTATTTTTTCTAAGAAGGTACGTTGACTTTTTTTGTCGGTTAGGGTAGCTATTTCTTGGGTTAACTTGTCTTCTTTGGTTACCTCAGGGGCTTGACAAGCAAAAATGCCAATAGTACAGAGAGTTAGGAGGAATTTATGCTTCATTAGTTATTTGTAATTTTTACAAACTGATTTATATTTTTTGTATATAATTTTCCTATTCTTGTCCTCTTAGACTTATTTTCACTCCATTAGCATACGAAGCTTTCGTGGTAGCTTAATATTTATTTTATTGTCTTTTCTGGAAGTTTCAATTATTCTAAATTCTCGATTATAATACCAATAGTAGCATTCAGAAATAGGGACTTCATCCTCCTTATGAAAATTCACAAAAGTCTCGTCAAAAGCATTGATAAAACCTTCTATAGTATGCGTATTGATAGGATGCACAAAAGCAGAGCCTTTTGTTGGAATGGCCACAATAGCACCGTAATTTCCAATAGAAAATGGAGCGTTTTTAGCTAATTCTAGCATAAAGGATGCTGAAAAATCACCACTAAAAAAGGAAAATAATTCATATTTGTCTGCCCATAGAACTTCTTGAATATCTATCTTTTCTACACTAATATTAGCTAAACCTATTTCGAAAAGTTCTTTTTTAGAAAGAGACCATTCTTGAATATCTTTTTCCATTAAAAAATGAAAGCGTTCGTCATAGTCCAAAATTAAAAAAGAAGAGGTGTTTGGGATATCTAATTGGTATACCATTCCCTCTGGAATATCTTTTATAGTTCTAACCAATACTTTTAAATAGGGACGAGCATAACCAAAATCTTTGGCTAAAAATTTTGCTTTGCTCTTATCAATCGGATACCGACTAAAATGATTCTTAATAATAGTAGGCCATTCTTGTTCTTCAGCATGATGACATTTCCGTACTAAGTTATCCAAATGAAAAGCTATTTCTTCTCCATCTTGCGTACTTTTTACTTTTATGGTACCTGCCTGTATGTAAATGATTTTACCTAAACGAACGCATTCTTGCTCCGACATTTGTAATATGGTTTCATACTCCTCCTTAGACACAATTCCTTCATAGAAAATGGGTCTTTTTCTATCAAAAATTTTGTTTTTGTTGAATAGGGAACCGAACATTGCTGTTGATTTTCGTTTGTTTTAGTTTTGTCAGTTAATGTAAGACTTTAGTAGCCTTACACTAATTCTAAATCACCCGCTCATTCCCCCCGTCAATCGGCACTTGCGCACCCGTAATTTTTCCAAAAGTTTTACCCAACATCGCCACTGCCAAATCAGCTACATCGTGGGAGGTGATTTCTGTCCGTAGAATATTATTAGTCTTGTATTCTTTTACCGTCATCCCGTAATGCTTAGCTCTAGCTTGCAATACTTCTTCTGTCCAAATACCAGTGTCAAAAACGGCATTGGGGTGCATCATATTGACTCGTATGCCTTTTTCGCCCAATTCCATCGCTGCTATTCTACCTAATTGGGTCAAGCCTGCTTTTGCAACCGAGTAAGCGGAAGCCCCCGGTCCTGGTGCTGGTACATTTTTGGACACAATAAAGACCACCGATGGGTCAAATCCTAGCTCCAAATAAGGCACACATAATTGTAAAAGTCGCTGGTGACTGGTCACGTTTATATCCATGCTTTTTTGCCAAGTTTTAGCGTCCATGTCAGCTATTTTTGCCGACTTTGGAAAGATACCTGCATTGCTAATTAGCATATCAATCCCACCGAAATGACAAACCGTTTTTTCAATGGCTTTTTCCATCTGCTTAGCATTCGTTACATCGCATTGGACGCCTAACACTTCCTTTTGCGAAAAGCAACTCGTAATTTTTTTATCAATATCAAAAGCGGCAACTACCGCACCTTGAGCGACCAAACTTTCTACACAAGCTTTACCAATGCCACTCGCCGCACCTGTGACAATGGCTATTTTTCCAGCCATGGCTTTAGGTTTTCCAGCTTTTGCTAATTTGGCTTGTTCCAAACTCCAATATTCCATTTCAAATAAATCAGGCTTCGACAAAGCTTTCCAACCACCCAAATGTTCGGCTTGGTGAATGGCTTTTTTGGTATGGCGTGCAATGTCTTCAATAATGGTTAAATGCTTTGGACTTGGCCCAAATGATAAAGTACCATTATTGGGAACGATTGCCCAACGTGGGGCTTGGTCTAGTAGGGTTTCGCCTTGATTGTATTTGTCGAAATAGGCTTTGTACTCTGAGACATATTTATCTATATCCTTTTGGGAGTCTTTACCAAAAACGACGGGCGTTCGTTTCGTTCTGATAATATGGTCTGGAGTCAAAGGCCCTCGATTGGTTATTTTTTTGACGTCCGATAAATTACTAAATGCCACTGAGGTAGCTGAATCATCCAATTTGCTCAGTACTGGTTTCCCCCAAGCTGTTGATACTTGTTGTCGTATTTTTGCTAATCTTAAGGTGTCGATTTTTCCTTTTTTTGTGCCTTTAATAGCTTTTGCGCCTTGCTTTTTAAGGTATTTTTCAGCAGTATCCACTATGTCAATCATTTTCTCATATGCCTGCTTTGCGTCTTCGTCAAAGGTGAAAACCCCATGATTCATTAGAATCATACCGTCTAAGCTATCCCAATCTATGCCTTGAGTCATTTCATAAATGGTCTTCGCCAATATAAAACCTGGCATTACATAAGGAATTATTAGCATGTTTTTGCCATAAATCTCCTGAATCCGCTTTTTGCCATTCGGTGAATTGGTGATGGTGACCACCGCATCGGCATGGGTGTGGTCCACAAAAGTATAAGGAATCAAACCGTGTAAAATGGTCTCAACCGACGGATTGGGAGCATTGGGATTGGTCATTGCCATCCGCTGATATTTGACCATGTCCATATCCGATAACTCTGGAAGTTGAACCAACTTTTTTAAAGCACTCATTTTAACGGGCGCAAAGCCTTCTGCTTTAATGGTATCTAAGCTCCAACCACTTCCTTTGACGTATAGAATTTCTTCTTCCTCTCCAAAGATGTTGGTTTCTTTGATTTTCACAGAGGTATTTCCTCCACCGTGCATGACCAAATCTTCCTCTCGCCCTAATACATTAGAAGAATAAACTCTTAGTTTTAAAAGGTCGCCTTTTAGTTTTTTTGCGTCGGTGTTATTCCAGTTACTTTTCATGTTATTGGTTAATTATTTTTTAATGTCAGGAACATTCGATGCATTCCTTTCAATGCTTCTTTAAATAAAGGTATGTCTAATTTTGTGTTACTGTGGTATTGATATCCTAACTTTTTATAAAAATTAATAGCTGGTGTATTCGTATCAATCACACAAAGAAATAATACTTTTTTACCAATAGCTTTCATTTGTTGAAGGATTGCTGAAAGTGCTTTTTTTCCTATGCCCTGACCTTTCATTTTGGGTAAAACGTACATTTTTTCTAACTCTGCTACTTCATTTTTATTATAATTATCCAAAGACCCCCTTAAGTTTAATTTGATAAAACCAATCGGTTTTTCGTTTACCTTGATAAAATAATAATTTAAGGTAGTATTTTTTAAATCAGCTTTTAGTCTTTCAAGATTAAATTGATGCTCAAGATATAGCTCTAATCCATTTTCCTCCCAATGATGCGCAAAGTTTTTAGTATATGCTTCGATACAAATGTCTTGCAATTTATTAATTTCATTTAGAGATACTTTTTCTAGTTGCATTTAAGTTTTAATTAATACATTGCTAAGCACGGATTTACTAGAATTAGCTGATGTATCGAACGGTCGAAATTAGGCCATCTTCTACTTCATAAATCACCACTATTTCTCGGTACTTGACTTCCTTTCGATTGGTAATGATTTCCCGGTCAATGACCTTATTTTTAAAAACCATCCGACTAATTAATTGCGCATTCAAATTGGGAGAATTGTCAAAAACATCTTTATAATTGGCGTGCATTGCAGCCATTCCATTTAAAAAAGGCTCATTTTCTGGAAAATGATATAAACCCACATCTGCTTTATAACAAGACAAAAATTTCTCTAAATCTCTTTCTACGAAGCCTTCGAACTGTTTTTGAATTACTTTTTCTGGTGTCATTCTTCTTTATTTTGTTGACTGTGATAAGCGGCCATTTCGATTACCACTTTTAGCATACCTAGCATACCAATCCCCATAACTACTAGGCCTACAGAAATTTCATTGACCTTTTCATTTTTACTAAATAAAAAGCCATATAATCCAAAAAGAAGAAAGAATAGGGTCAATAGAATTATATAAATAATGAAAATTTTGGCGTATTTAGGGTTCTGATAGACTATTCTAGACAATTTATTTTGCGTTTTAGTCGTGTCTTGTAAGGTAGAAAAACTAATTCCTAATCCCATGAATAACAGACTTTTATTGATAGATGTCCAATAAGAGCTTAACTCATTTAACAAAGGTTCATAAGCAAAATATAAAGCTATAACCATCAAAGGATATTGCAGATAGCTGATATATTGGAAATAAAGTTTATAGTTTTTTAGCATATTTTATCTATCAATTTACTGACTGCATGATTCACCTCTTTCTTATGTTCTCGGTTAGCTATATATCTAGAAGTTACCTTAACCAATTGACTTTTTTTGATGCTTTTATGGATAGCCTGCGCCATTTCGTAAGGGTGTAATGGATCATCTTCATTTCCTATAATCAGGCAAGGTTGTTTGATTTTTGCTAAATCTTTTTTACTACTGTATGGGGAATCGGAAATCATGCTTTTCAAAACTACAGGTATAGCCGTTTGTTGGGTATCGCTGAAAACGCCCATAACGGAACTGGCAGCAGTCCTCCAATGACCTTTGATTTGTTGATAATCCGAATTTTTTTCAAACTTTGCTTTGCCTCCACGTTTCCCAATCAATTTTGCAGCTGCTTTTAGTATTCGTAAATTGTCTGGGTGTTTTTCTTCCAACCAAGCAGGACGTACTAACACTAAGCCAGCCACCTTTTCTGGATACCGCAAAGCAATATTCATGGATATGCCTGCGCCCATTGAAATTCCTCCAAATATAGCTTTTTCAATTTTTAAATGTTCCATTAGCCGTACCACCTCATCTGCATAGAAATTGAATGATGGCGGGTTTCCTAATCGTAAAGGGGTGTCACCGTGACCGGGACAATCCATCGAAATTAATTGGACTTTTTTTTGTCCACCTAATAAACTTTGCGCTTGCGCTAAATTGGA
>CALJVJ010000178.1 GCA_937974625.1 uncultured Saprospiraceae bacterium | reverse complement strand
TACTCTTTTGACCGAGGCTATTTTTTTGCTCAACAAGGCGAAAAACGCAGACATAGCTTGCTATGGCGAGTATTTTCAACGAAGTAGAGCGAAAAAAGAGTCCGTCATAAATAGTTAAGTTATTTGTGTCCTAGCACTTAAGGGACTTAGCAAATAATAACCTACGCATTTAAATTGCTCTTTTTCCTTTTATCTGTGTGAAAAATTTTGACTATAGCCCAGCTATGCTAAAATTTTTTACCTTGCTAAAAGAAATAATAGCTGCATAAAATTTGTGTAGCCTATTTATTTCTAAATTCCTAAAATTACCAAAAAACGTCGAATATCTTTGTAACCTTTTACCCTTTTGTGGTACTTTATAGATAGACTACTAAAAGTGATATTATGAAAATGACCACAAATCAAGAATTTTTAGATTGGTACCAACCTATTCATGAACCATTTGTCCGCTTTTGCAGCGGCAAAGCAATTGGTTGGATGGAAACAGAAGATTTAGTGCAAGAGGCTATCCTAGCTACCCTTCAAGGTTTTTATAGAATTGAAGACAAAAATAAATTGCTGGGCTATATGATAAGTATTGTCAATAATACGGTAAAAAAACATCACCGCCGAGCAAAATTTAGAGGTACTTGGGATGAAAGAGTGTTAGAAAAGTTGGAACAAAGAACTACTGACCCAACCGTTGCTTTGGATTTGCAATACCTACTCAAAACTATCAAACAATTACCTAAAGTTCAAGCAGAGGCGATTGAACTTTTTGAGTTAAGTGGCTTTTCCATTAAAGAAATTGCAGCAATTCAAGCTATTAGTCCAGGCGCCGTAAAAACTAGAATTAGTCGGGGAAGACAACAATTAAGAACCTTATTACAAGATGAAAATAGTACTATGTCTCTGACTCAGCGTTTGGCCATTTATGCTTCTATTTTATTCTAGATTATAGGAAAATAATTATCTATGAAAAAGAAAATAACAATTAGGAAGACTATTAAGGATTGGAAAAATTTAAAACTGGAAGTATCCTTTATACAAGTTGTCGAATGGGTAAAACTAAACCTTCAGTCTAAACAATATTAATGGAATTTGCTCAAGGTAACGAACAAGTAAATCCTTAAAGTGCCATCGAACCTGCCCGCTGCGCAGTTGTGCAGGTTCATCCGTCGTTGAATTAAAACTAAGCTAAGATTTTAATCGACGAATGAATTCGTCGGTACTTTTAACCTCCTATTTAAAAGCTAAATAAACAATATTTAATATACTGATTATCAATTAATTAAAATCACCTCTTGGTTTAAATTAACCTATTTAGACCCATAATTTCTATGTCAAAAATCAAAAAATATGATTGCTGAAAATGAATTTCAAAAATTTGCTACAAAACATGTTGGCTTGAACAGTGCCCATTTAGCGGAATATTTGGCAAAAACTGCTCCACCTGTCGCCGCTTTAAATTTAGGTATCACGCCAACGGTTATTGAAGAAAGACGACTGAATGTTTCCCAAATGGATGTATTCTCCAGATTGATGATGGATAGGATTATTTTTCTAGGTGTGGGTATTGATGATTATGTATCTAATGTAATCCAAGCCCAGCTATTATTTCTAGAATCCGTTGATGCTAAAAGAGATGTTACCATTTTCATCAATAGCCCTGGTGGTTCTGTTACTGCTGGTTTAGGCATTTACGATACCATGAATTATATTCGGCCTGATGTGGCGACTATTTGTACAGGGATAGCAGCTTCCTTTGGCGCAGTTATACTGACTGCTGGCAAAAAAGGAAAACGGTCTTGTTTACCCCACAGTAGAATCATGATTCATCAGCCTTCGGGTGGTACTAGTGGTCAATTATCGGATATGGAAATCACCTATAATTTATACAAAGAATTACAAAAAGATATTTATGAAATACTAAGTGCCACTACTGGACAGACCTATGAACAAATTACGAAAGATAGTGATAGAGATAATTGGATGCGCGCCGAAGCGGCCAAAGCATATGGATTGATAGATGAAGTGCTAGTGAGGTATCCTGTTTGATTTTTTGCTAAGAAATGATACTTTATAAATTCAGGTATCAGTTGTCGGTTTATAAGTCTAACCCGACAACTGATATCCGATTACTGAATAATCAGTTTCTTATTTAAAACGCCAACTTCGTTTTCTAAAGTAAGGAAATAAACGCCTTTTGATAGTTCAGCAATTGGTAATTGAATGGTAGAAGTTCCTAATCCAAACTTTGAGGCTGTTTGATTTTTTACTAACTGCCCAGTTACCGTATATATATTAATATCTGCTGTAAAAGCTTTTTTTGCATTTACTTTGACCGTGATTACTTCTGCTGCTCTAGTTGGATTTGGTTGAACGGTCCAATTATCTACTGTTTCTATGGAGGCTACACTTGTTGATAGGCCTGTTCTAAATCTTGCTGTTTCCGAAGCAGGTGCACAGGTATAGGAAGGGTTATACGGCGTAACTCTCCATCTGTAATTTTTGTCTGGATCGAGTAAATCTTCTAATACGATGGAATTCTGATTGGATACAATCAATTTAATGTTATCAATATTAAAACTAGAAGAACGGTCTACCTCTACCAAATAGGTATCTGCCCCCGCAACTGCTTGCCATTTTAATTCGACTTTATTATAGGACGAGGTTACGACCTCTTCTATTGGGGAAGTCAAAATTGTAGGTTCAGTTATTTCAGCAGCTAAAGGAGAATAATTCCCTCTAGTTAAAAAATTTCGACCGGGACTAGCTACATCCGCTACCATCATCTCTACTTGTGTTGGGGTAAAAACACTTGTACACTCATCATTAAAGTAACTCATGATTAAAGTTTCGTCAGGGTCCAACTCGTCTCCATTAGGGTCTGTAATGTCTACGTTAAAATTACAGCCATTCCAAGTCAAGGCAAAATTATAATCAGGAGGCGTATCACATATCTTGTCTCCTGCTGTTTCACAATTACTTCTATCCACTAATTCTGTATCGCCGCCACTCGGTGCTTTCTCATTTACAGGGTTGCCATGTTTGTCTATGTCATACGGGTCCGAATCCCATCCAAGGTGCGGGTGAAATAAACTAAAAAAATGTCCAGCCTCATGTGCCAAGGTATTATTAATACCAGATATTTGGTTTTTTCTAATCACGACCCAATCATTTGTAGGGTCATAATAGCCAAGCGTAATGCCGATAGCTGGACCACCTTGTTGAGGTGTTGCATTGTTTACAATCCATACATTAAAGGCTTCTCTATTTCTTCTTTGACGCATTGTAAACTGTCCAGAAGATAGAGTGTGATTCTCAAATATAACGTCATTCGCTATTACGTTTGGTTCATCCGCTTGATAAAAAACAATATCAAAAGCACCAAATTGCTCATTTAAGTGGCATTGCTGCTCTAGCATATCCGTAATTTGCACGCCACCTGTACCATTATTCCTAGTAACTATATGAAATTGTATCGGGATATAAGTAATCACCCCATTTCTGCTTTTGGATGGATTGGTTGCGGCAATTCGTTTATTAACTAAATATCTATCTATTTGAGACATTTGGTCCGCATAAGTATTACCACATACACCTCTCAATTCTTGCGCCTGAATGGTCATTATATTGGCAATAAAAAATAATATTAGTAATGTAAATCTTTGCATTAGCATTTGTCTGATTTAAAATAAATGAGGGTATAATAGGATTTCTCTAGTACTTCATTTAATGATAAAGAAAATCATCATTGATGTTATAAAGTACTTTCTTGAGAATAAACGGATGCTCGGTAGTGGAAGTTTTAACAAAGGTAAGAAAATCGTCTCTTGTCTTTGTCAAAGTTTTCTAATTTGTCGGAAAAAAAACTAATTTATGGGTAGGAAGTGCTAGTAGAAGACAGTTTTACTAATCCTTAGTAGTAAGATAAAATAACTTCAGATTCTTCTGAGTCAAAGCAATAAGATAAGTAGCTTAAAGTGAACCACTTACTTATCTTATTACTTTGACAGCATCTAAAGTTATTTTTATCGTGTTCCTTAAGAAATGAAAAATAAATAACTTTAGCCAAGCTACTTGTTCTTTAGTCTTCTAATTTCGTTAAAAATACCTGCCTCTGTCGGCAGCTCGCCATAGCGGTGCTATGTCTGGAGGCACCCCATCCGTAAACGGTTCATTCGCTTTACGAATTCATGCCTCATTAGAAAACAAAATAACTGCGTATCATGGTCTAACTTATTTAATTTTCATTTCTTAGTGCTTTATTATCTACTTCTTTTCTTTTTTAATTCTCTTTGAAAAATAGTATAGCTAAGGCTTAGGCCATAGTGGTAATTACGTAAAAATTCTACATCTTGAGCGGCGAGAGGAACGTTATCAATAGCTACAAATTCCTTATTCTTATA
>CALJVJ010000177.1 GCA_937974625.1 uncultured Saprospiraceae bacterium | reverse complement strand
AGTCTAGACTTACGTTCCTGTAACTTTAAAATCTTCTCTTCAATACTATCTTTAGTAATGAATTTTATGGCAAAAACACTTTTGGTTTGTCCGATTCGATGCGCTCTGGCAATGGCTTGTTTTTCAATAGATGGATTCCACCATGGGTCTAGAATAAACACATAATCTGCTGCCGTTAGATTCAAGCCCGTTCCACCCGCTTTGATAGAAATTAAGAAAGATTGAATGCGCTCTTCGTTTTCAAATTGGTCAATTTGCTTTTTTCTAGCGGCTTGTGATAACTTACCTGTCAAGAGCGAAAAATCTTGCTTATTTTTTTCAAAATGATTTTTATATAAATCTAAATGCTTGACAAAAGAAGAGAATAATAAAGTCTTATGCCCACCCTTATGAATCACCTCCAAATGTTCGATGACATCTTGAAACTTACCTGCTTCTTTTTGATAACCGGTCTTCGTCAAAACTGGATGATTCGCTAATTGGCGTAGTTTAGTTAACGAGCTTAACACCTGAAATTGATACTTTCCATCATTTCCTTCAAAATTATCTAACAAGAAATTTCTAGCGGCTGACTTTTCTTTTTCATATAGTTTTTTTTGCTCAGCTGTCATCGTGCTATAAAACACTTTGGTCGTCAATTCGGGTAAGTCTTTGGCTACGGATTCTTTGGTACGTCGCAGCATATATGGCTGAATTAATTTTTGTAATTGTTCTTTTTTGTCCTCATCCTGCGCTTTTTCTATGGGACGAATAAAGGCATCTTTGAAAAAACGGAAGCTACCCAATAAATCGGGATTAATAAATTGCATTTGTGCCCAAAGGTCAGATAGAGAATTTTCAATCGGCGTTCCACTCAAAGAAATTTTGTGGTTCCCTTTTAGCTGATTTGTAGCCTTAAAAATCTTGGAATCTTTATTTTTGATTTGTTGGCTTTCGTCTAATACAATATATTCAAAATCAATGGCTTGTAATAATTCAATATCTCGCAAAGCAGTATGATATGTCGTTAAAATCACATCGAAACTACTGATTAATTTTTCTGATTTATGCCGCTTAGGTCCGACGTGCTTATAGACCATTAAGCTTGGCGCAAATTTTTTAAGCTCTCGTTCCCAATTAAAAACCAAAGACGCAGGAAGGATAATAATCGACGTTAGTGGTTGGTATATATCGTTGGGATAGGTGGCAGTCTGGAATAGGTCTAACTGAGGGATTGCAGGTGGAGATTTGCTAGTTTTAGGTTGATTCGTCTTTTGCTCTTTGGCGTGTAATAAAACAGCTATCGTTTGGAGCGTTTTTCCTAATCCCATATCATCTGCCAAACAAGCCCCCAATTCATTTTGATAATGTCCTAGCATCCATTTCACACCATCCAATTGGTACGGTCTTAATGTAGCTTTTAGTTCTTTAGAAGGCTGATAATCAAACGCTGTAAAATCTTTTTCTAATTCTGCTCCGACATCAATGCCCAATTCATTTAATAGCGTGTATTGACTTTTGGCTAAACGTAATTTATCATTTTTTAGCTCTGCAAATTGGAGTAATCCTTTAAATCGAGTGAACCATTCATCGGGAATCAAAAAATATTTGCCGTTAGGTAATGGGTAAAACTTATCCGCTTTTTTTATATAAGGAACTATTTTTTTAAATGGAATTTTAAATTCGCCTACCTCTATCACGCCTCGAATATCAAACCAATCGTTGACTTGTTCGGTGTGGTCAAAACTAATTTTTGGAACGGCTAACGTTAAAACCTTTCCTTCCAAGGTTGGGGTAATCACTTTAAATCCTGCCTTTTCCAGCTTGCCTTCATTTTCAGCTAACCAATTAAATAGTGAAGGGACTTTTACTTTATCTTTTTGTTGAAAATAACTGCCATCCTTATTTTCTAAATCAAAAGTCTTTAATTTTTCAATCCATGTTTTTTCTTCTTCAATAGCTCGATTAACTCTCGTGATGATGACTTCCTCTTTGTTGAATTTTAGTCCCGATTTTCGTTTAGTGCTATCTTTCCAACTGAATTTCACACCCGGATAGGCAAAATCTACTTTTATACCAAACTCCTTCGTGAAAATATCTTCAATTAGTTCCAATTGGCAATACTGTAATTTATCATCATTCATCACCTTAAAACCTACCGTTGTCATTTCTACTTCCGACGCAATTTGCAGTATAAATTTTTCAAAATATGTTTTAATAAAATCGGCTCGAATGACGACTATATTTTTGGTTTGAAAGGGCCGTAACATCAACCCCTTAATGTGCGGTACTTTATACAATTTATAGTCGACAAAAACCCAAGCTGGCGTGTTCGTAATCGGTATCACCTGCTTATCTTGGACTTGCCATTGTCCATCTTGATTGGATAATTGTAAATTATACAAGACTTTTTCGTCCGTTTTGACAAAAGAAAGATGTGGCTTAATTTCATCTCTGGCGATATGCACCCTCAAATCTTTGATCAATACTTTTTTCTCAATATCCCAAGTTAATACTAAATTATTTTCAACAATCAGGCTAAGCAAACTATCTAACTCTCGGTATATATAAGTCTCAATAGATTTCTTGACACTCCTATCTTCTTGCATTAATTCCGATAGTGTTTTGAGTTTTTTTCTTTTCGTTTTAGGATTAAATTTTTGCTCTAGTATTGATAAATTCAAGCGCTCAATAATTTCCAATGCTTGTCGAATTTCGGGTATCGATTCAATTTGGTAATCTTTAAAACTATATTCGCTGACTTTTTTTTGGATGTATTGGAGTTTTCCATACCTGTTGATACTTGCCACAAAAGCAGTAGGCAAATACAACCCCTTCCAATATTCTTTTAGGTTAAAAATGATGGTGTAGTCCAAAGCACGATTTATTCTCCCTTGCATGTTTAGTTTTAGTCTGCGTAATTGTTTATTAAGCTTAGTTGTTTCCTTTTAGGATTTGTATTTTTCTATTGGGCGGATTAACAATCCGCGTTACTTTAGCTTTACTTCCATTCTTACTGGCTGATGGTCAGAATAATCAAATTTTAAATCATACCCTTTAACTGATTTTACTTCCAAATTTGGTGAGACTAAAAAGAAATCAATTAAGGTCACAAATGATTCATCTCGCACATAAGGACTAGAAGTTTTCCGATTCGTCGGGACATTTGTATCATAGACCCATTGCCAGCCTGCGGGTAAATAGTCCTTTTTAATATTGGTTTGCACTACATCTCCTGCTTTACCTGGCATGAATTTATCAAACTCGAAATCAGGTGGACACTGATTCCAATCTCCTCCAACTACCACATAATTACCTTCAGCGTATTCTTTACTTACTTTTTTCTGTAAATATTTCATCTGCTGCTTTTTCAAAAAACCACCTGAGTCGTAAGCTGAATTGTGTAGATTAAAAACGACCAACTCTTTACCGTTTTTCACTTCGTATCTATGTACCGCTAAGCATCGGTCTAATTGAAAAATTCGAGTAGGCCATTCAAACTTTCCTGGCAATTGAAATCGAGTCGATTTTTTTGGTTGGAAACGCGTCAAAGTGCCTAATCCGCTATTTACTTTCCCATACACTTGCCAAGGTTCGAAAATGGGAATTGGTACTCGGTCTACCACATAATTTTGGGCAAAAAAACTAGCGTAAGTAGGCCGTTGCTTTTCGTAGCCTGCTAATTGATTATTAAAGTAGCTCCGCTTAGATTCCACATCTACTTCTTGCAATAAATAAAAATCGGCGGGTGTTTTGGCAATAAAATCATTGGCCCCTTGAATATTCTTTTCCACCCATGCTTCTTCACTTCGAATCATTCCTTTGCCCGATGTAAAAAAGCCCCCATCGTCAAAAAAGAAATCCGATTCTTTGCCTAATCCACCGTAGCCCATATTCCAAATCAGGAACGATAAGGTGCTGTCTGCAATGACTTTTAACGGTGCTTCTTTCCTTGCCGTTAAGTTTATTTCTTCTACTGGTTGGTAGTCGTAATAAGTGCCGTAACCTGCTACCCACAGGAGATAGCCGAAAAATAATAGCACGAAGACAAAGGTAAATTTGGTGGTGGTTAGGAGTGCTTTGTTCATGTTTTTACTGGTAGTAAAGCCTTCAGGCTTTCCCGTGAAAGGCCTTTAGGCCAAAACATATAATTGAGAATTTATTAAATTGAAATCGGTAATTACAAAATCCAACCTAAAGGTCGGTGACTCGAAAGCCTAAAGGCTTTTCTACCTAAAACCCCAACATATCCGACATCCCAAACACGCCCTTCTTCCCAATTATCCATTCTGCTGCTTGTATCGCTCCACCTGCAAATCCCGCTCTAGAATGTGCTGTATGCTTGATTTCAATATCATCTATGGCAGACTGATAATTAATAGTATGCGTCCCCGGTACTTTATCTATTCGCTTAGAGATAATTGGCACTTTGCTTTTCGCTTTGGAGGCTTTATTTACCCAAGCTTTTTTGCTTTTCATCTCTGCAATAATTCCTTCTGCCAAAGTGATAGACGTACCACTTGGTGCATCTAGTTTTTGCGTATGATGAATCTCCTCTGTTTCTAAATTATATTGAGGTTGCTCGTTCATCATCTTTGCCAAAAATTTATTGAGTGCAAAAAAGATATTCACCCCAACACTATAATTTGAGGCATAGAAAAAAGCACTTCCCTTTGCTTTACATAAAGCATCTACTTCGTCCTTTTTTTCTAGCCATCCCGTGGTTCCACAAACAACTGGCACTCCTGCTTCTATACATTTTTTGATATTCTCCGCAGCTCCTTCGGGGCGAGTAAACTCAATGGCTACATCCGCCTTTTTGATGTTTTTAACCGTAAATTCACCAAA
Source organism: uncultured Saprospiraceae bacterium (assembly GCA_937974625.1). Taxonomy (GTDB): domain Bacteria; phylum Bacteroidota; class Bacteroidia; order Chitinophagales; family Saprospiraceae; genus JAFMDF01. The sequence continues at coordinate 16,845 of CALJVJ010000177.1, read as the reverse complement.
ATTATCTACATCAAATTTTAAGACCACTTGATGTCCTTGTTCCGTTGCCATTTTTTCAATGGTTTTACCCATTTTTCCGTAGCCTATTAGTGCTATTTTCATCTATAATTTCTTTAAAAGTAAAATCCTAAATTGTTCGTAAGAGCGCAAAAATACGTACAAAAAATACTTTTAAGTAGGGCGCATCAAATAATCAAGTATTTTATAGCTATCTTTTTCTGTTATTTTCACTTAACAATAAAGCCGTAGCAGTGTTAATTAATGATTATATTTATCACAACGGCACGACAACACAACGACTTAAAGACATGATTTCTAATTCGTTGTGTCCGTCGTTCCTTCGTGAAAAATTAAACTTGCCTAGATATGGAAAAGCGGAATTAGAAAATATAGGCATGTATAAAAAAGCGGCTAAAAGTCCGAAGACCTCCAACCGCTTATAACGTGTTTAAAACTTATGGTAAAATATTAATCCTTACCATCCTGGCACAATGTTCAATCCAAACACGACCTTTGTATCTTTCTGTATAGGTACTGCCCAATAAGGTTCTAGTATCAATGCACCCAAAACATTCACTCGGACTGATGCACCTGCACTCATCACGGGTTTTACTTTGAAGGTATTATTTATAGTTCCATCACTCGCAAACTGGTCGAAAGCGTCCCAAGCTACTCCTGCATCAAAGAAGAAATTTAAATCGGTTAACAAGAATTTAGACTTGATGAGGGCTAACTGTTTTGGGCCTGTAAAAGGCATTCTTATTTCAAAATTGGTGACCAACATTTTATCGCCTACAAAATTGCTGGAAGATAAATTATTCGCATCTGTCACTTCATTTCTACCATAACCGTATCCTCTTACAAACCACGGATAAGCAATATTATTAATCGCTCCCAACGTGTTGGTATTCTCGCCGTATCGACCGTAGTGTAACACTCTCGCTGCCAAACTAATTGGCTTTAGCCGCTTGTAAACTCTTGCATCCACTGTCACTCCTGTAAAATTTAAGTCGCCAAAATTTTGGTCCACGCCTATTCTATAACGGTAACCTTGTAAGGGGGCCGTCAGTCCAGAATAAGAATTGTCACCTACCAATGCCGCATTGATATTAAAGAAATTAATTCCTGGTCTTGAAGTTAACTTTTCGCGGTCTCCTTGGAAAATTGGATTGCCAAAATTGTCGGTGTATAAACTGTATTGGTCGGTTCTAAATCCATATCTTGTAAAAGAAGAACCGAACTCAAATCGTTTCGTTGTAGAAAATGGTAATTGTAAAAAGACACTTGCTTTATCTTCAAACAGCCGTTGGGTTTGCACCAAATATTCTTGTGCCTCGAACGTCTGATTTTCACCAACTTGTAATTCGGTCGTTCCATTATATCCAATACCGCCAAAACGATAGGGGGTATGAGATAAACTACTTCCCCAATAAAAACGATTCTTTTTATTTAAATAAGCGACGGTCCCTCCAAAATCATAAATCTCCCCATTCAATCTAGCCCCCGTATATAATTGGTGATTGCCTAAAATATCACTGAAAAGAAAATCTACACCGCCTTGTGCCCCTACTGCTGGACCAAATAATTGTCCTGACTGTGCCCCTAATCCACCACTACCACCGATATAATCTAACTTAAATTTCGGCTCATATTCTTTGGCATTAAAAGTAGTCGCATCTACCTCTGCTCGCTTATCCAAACTTATCAAATTTGCATCTACAATCGACACCACCTCACTATTTGATGGAGGCAGGACCGAAGCACTCCTATCTACTTGATTGCTCTCTATTGCTTGATTGAGAAATGCCTCAGCCTTTGCCCCATAAATCGTGTATTGACCCTTAAAAAAGTGCGTGTATAGAATTTTATCTCTTTTGGTAGACGTAGAAATAGCTGGTGCAAATGCCGTGATGCCGCTAACACCTGTCATCAAATCCGTCATTTGTAACACCTTTCCACTGCCTATCTCATATTTATATAGATTTCTAAACCCATCTCGATTTGATAAGAACAAAACGTTATTATCTTTATCAAAAACAGGGTTTAAATTATCTGCTCCTCGGAATAAAGACAATTGTCCAGATTTTTTAGTCGCTACATCTAAAATGGATAAATTAAATGTCCATGCTCCGTGCGTTCTACCTCTTTCCATACTTACCTTATCCGTCGCAAAAACAATCTTCTTTCCATCTGCTGACCAATTAGGTTGTGCTTCTGAATATTTGTCATTTGTCAATTGATTCACCGTCTTTTTTCTTAAATGATAGCTGTATAAATCCACTTGCCCATTGACCAATCCAGATACAACAATTTCTTTTCCATCTGGCGACCAACTTGGATTAGTGAAAGCTGGGACATTTGGAATATTAATTTCTTGTATCGTTTTTCCCTTCTCTATATCTTTAATTACCAATACATTTTGTCCCTTTTTGAAAGCTACAAAAGCAAATTCTCGACTATTCGGTGACCAAGTCCCCGCAGATTCTATAAAATTAAAAGCATCTAAATGACCATCTCTAGTCGTACTTGCCACTTGGCGAATCGTTTTACCTGTCTTCGCATCCGCTAAAAATAAATCTATCGAAAACAGATTCTTTTCAGATAAAAACATCACATATTTACCATTTGGACTCAAAGCTGGCGCAATATTCATCTTACCAGAATTCTCGCCTGATAATAATTTTTTACCAACTAGGTTTTCTTTCTCCGATTTCAAATGGTCTTTGTAATAAGTCTTCAATCCTTCTTGCCACTTCTTAGACAAGTCTTTCGTCTTTAGCCCTAACACTCGCTGTGTCGCTATTTCTAATCCATAAATACCCACACTTTTGAAGTAGGGCTCAATAATGTTATCTCCATAAACACCTGTGATGAATGCCCAAAAGGCTTGCCCGTAGCGATAAGGAAAATATTTACCACTGTTCAAATCTTTAATACTCGGTACATCGTCATTCAACACTGCATCTCGCATCCACATAGCCGTATGTGCATCCACTCGTCCAATAGACATATATTCCGCCAATCCTTCGACCATCCATAAAGGAATCTTTTGGATGCTTTTCAAAGAAGTCGAATCCCCTTCTGTCATCAAATGATACTGAAACGCATGCACCATTTCATGCCCTAACACATGGTTGGTTTGCTGATTCGACATGGCTATTGGCATGATGACTCGACGTTTGTAGCCTTCTGTTACCCCGCCTGTCCCCACACTAACTGCGCCTGAAATAGCATTCGTTTGTTGGAAATCGCCATGATTATTATAAAAAATGACTGGATTTTTGGTCGCAAACGTATCGTTCAACACTTCTTGGTGCATATGATACCAATGCTCACATTGCTGCGTCAATTCATCCAGATATTCGGGATTGTTTAGATAATGATAAATTTCAAAATTTGGGGATTCGTAAACCTCAAAATTAAATTTCTTGTATTTGGCTTTATTTCTGCCAAAATATTGCGCTTCTGCGGTACTCAAAATGAGTCCGAACAGTGCAAATAGTAAGAAGCTTTTTTTATTAATCATGGTTAAAGCTTTATTAGTTCCTCGTTATGCTTTAATCATAAGTTATCAATGCAACTCAACATAGTACCGACGAATTCATTCGTCGCTCTATATCGACGAATGAATTCGTCGGTACATTGAAAACCTATCTTCGCTTAACGAAAACAGTTAATAATCAGGTCATGCTATTTTTTGATTAACTGCATACAGCATTGACTATACCGCAAGGCAAAAGCCTTCGATAAATTTAGATTGTTAATGATGTTTTAGGTAGTAATAAAGTCTTCTATGAATAGAATAGTGGGTTGAGTATCATCGTTTTATCAATTTTACTCGTGTTTACAATTTAGACGCAGAGTGCTATCAAATGTAACATTTATTAAATGTAATAAAAACTTAAAATCGTATGTGGATTTGGTTAAAGTTATCTTAAGAAATAGGCCTATTTTTTCTTAGTGTTACCATAGCGACATTTATTTTAGACTTTCCATCTTATCCGCATATGCCTTAATTACCTCCAAGGTCGAAGTATCCCTATCATAAACAGAATACCAACCTTGGTACTCAAAAGGTGGGTCTCCAATAAATTCATCGCCTGCTTTCCATACTGCTTTCGGAACACGTGGTCGCCCTTCTCCACCCCATGCCCAAAAATTAGCTCCTGCAATGGGTAACCCTCCTTTAGCTGATTGATAAATTAAATCAAAAATTTCTTTATAGTACTGCTCCCGATAGGTGGTAGGAGAAGTCGGGTCATAATTTTCCAAATCTCTCGCAATTCCAAATTCCTCCAAGACAACAGGCATCCCCAATTTCTTGGACAACCGAATATGAGTTTGAATGTATTTTTTGGCTTTCGCCAAAGATTTATCAAAAGTCTTTTCTGGTTTTGTAGGGTCATACCATCCCCAGTTTTGTATCCAAATATGCATCGTCGCATAATCAATATTTTTGATGCGGTGTTCTCGAATAAATTTTCTAGCAAAAGGAACAAAGGCATTGCCTTCACTACCAATAGACACCAAATGATGAGGGTCTAATTCCTTAATAAAAGACGCTGTTTGGCTAATCCATTTTCGATATTTTCGATTACTGATGATAGCACGAGGTTCATTGGCTAATTGCCAAGCCATAATCGTAGGGTCTTGTTTATATGGAATATTAGAAATGGAATTAGTTCGATTAATAATCACCTCCAAATGCTTAAAATAGGCAACCTGTGCGGCTTTATTTTTAAAAAATCTTGCTGAAAATTGCATGTACTTTAACCACTTTCCATTTTCTGCTGGCGGTGGATATGGAATCGGTTCCCCTGTCACCCAACTAATGTATTGGGCAAAACCACCTGACCAAGGCCACATATTATTCAAACAAACTACTGCTACCATCTCTCGCTTGGCCATTTCGGTCAATAAAAAATCTAAGCCTAAAAGTAAAGCTTCATTATACTTCCCCATTTCAGTTTGCAAAGCAGGTACCATTCGCCACGGTTCACTATCAGGCCCTTCACTGGCTGCCATAATGCGTAAATTATTGACCCCGATGATTTGTAGGTGGTCTAATTCACGGATTAATCTTGCTCGATAAGCTTCATTCCCTGCTATTCCTAGGTTCATGCCTGCCCAAAAATTAGCTCCGATATAATAATAAGGTTGTCCATTTTTGGTCAACTTTTTTTCTTTAACTTTTATAAAATCGGTTGAAAAGGAGGTATCCATCTGCGCAGAAAGATTAATCGTTAAAAAAATGAAAACGAGGAATAAAACTTTAGTGAGAACTAGTTGGTTTTGAATCATATAAATTATGATGAATATATTAAATCTTATTGCCATACTGATGGCAAATTCATTACTTAATAGACTATTAAATTTTACATTTTTAATCTTTAATTATAGATTTCCTTCCAGTATGCCTATTTTTGCAAAATTATAGGAAATCCGTACATGAGATTAATAACAAAATATTTATTTATCATTTTAGTACTATTGGGAAGTAGTCATTTGTTAGCGCAAAATGGGAATAACCCATTTGAGCTTAAACATCGACAAGAACCCGCTTCTACTGAAGTCGAGACTACGGATATTCAAGAAATAGATAATCGACTTATCAAGAGTAATAATCCTTTTGATGTTGTCGAACAACCTATTAATAAACCAACTCCTACCCTTTCTTCTCCAAAATCATCAAACTCAAAAATAAAAGAAGTCGCTAGCGAAACTAGTAAAAATTACCTTTTCTGGACTTTTTTTGTGGTACTTGCCTTTTTTACGACGGTTGTTGCTTTAGCCAGAAAACGATTAGAACAAAGCTATCAAGCCTTCCTTAATGATAATTATCTACGGCAATTGCATCGAGTCAATCAAGGTAAATTTTCTTTAGGTTATTTTTTATTATACCTCTTATTTTTTGTCAATGTAGGTATATTTATTTTTTTGACCGCTAATTATTTCAACGCCAACCTACCCAAAACTTTTGGCTCAATTGCACTCGTCTGTTTAGGAGTCGGGGCTGCTTTTTTAATTAAGCATGGTCTATTATTTTATGTAGAAAAAATCTTTCCGATTAGTAAGGAAGTCAAACTATATAGCTTTACGATTATGATATTTAGTATCATATTAGGAATAGCACTATTACCAATAAATATTTTTGCTGCTTTTGCCTCAGAAGGACTAACGAAAATAGCTATTTGGATTGGACTTGGTGCGATTCTTGCAATTTATAGTTTTCGTTCCCTAAGAGGTTTATCAATAGGTAGTAGGTACGTGATGTTACATAGTTTTCATTTTTTATTGTATCTTTGCGCCGTTGAAATTCTACCTGTCTTAATCCTAATCAAATTTGTTTTATTGAGGATTGATTAAAGGCAAAGGAAAGTAAAAATTCGATTTACCACCCGTAATGACGGGAAAACAAGAACTAAAAACAACTTGATTCTAACAAATCAAACCCTGTTGTTTTTTAATTTTATTTACCGTTCGGATTTACCATTTTCCTCTGAACACCTAATTTCTAGAAATATTTTTTCTCGTTTTAGGTCTAATTTCTAAATTATATGTTAGGGATGTCATCAAATAGTGCAGCTCAAAAAGTAGAGCAATATAAACCAGTCAAAAGTATTTTAATTTCGCAGCCACAGCCTACTCGTTCTCCTTATTTTGAATTGGAGCAAAAATATGGCCTGCAAATTGACTTCCGCCCATTTATACATGTTGAAGAAGTAACTGTAAAAGAGTTTCGCAAGGCAAGAATTCGCCCCGATGAATTCACCTCCGTTATTTTTACCAGTAGAAATTCTATCGACCACTTCTTTAGAATATGTGAAGAATTGCGCATTCGTATGTCAGCAGAGACTAAGTATTTCTGTTTATCCGAAGCTGTTGCCAATTATCTTCAAAAATTCATCGTTTATCGTAAACGTAAGGTTTTTACAGGTAAACGGACAATACTTGATTTAAAACCTTCTTTGATGAAGCATAAAGCAAAAGAAAGATTTCTTTTGCCTTGTTCTAACTTAGGAAGTCAAAAAGTTTCTTCTTTTTTAACAGAGCATGAATTTAACTGGAAAGAAGGAATGATGTATCGGACGGTTAGCAGTGACCTTTCTGACCTAAGTGATATTACTTATGATGTCTTGGTATTTTTCAGCCCTTTAGGTATTAAATCCTTATATGAAAACTTCCCTGATTTCAAGCAGAATGAAACTCGATTTGCTGTTTTTGGTAGTACCACCAGCAAAGCGGTTAACGAAAGAGGCTTGACTATCAATATTCATGCACCCTCTCCAGAAACACCATCCATGACCATGGCTTTGGAGAAATATATTAAAGAAGCTAATAAGAACGCTTAATAAATTTGAAATCTAAAAGTATCAGGTAGTATTTTGAGCCTGTAAATTTTACGATTTTTTAAACTAACCAAAAGTTCAAATTTGTAGTAATTACAGATTTGAACTTTTGTGTTTTAGGGCTGTTTTTAATTAACTTTGTCCTTAAAATAAACGCTCAAATTGTCCGCCAATTTATGACTACTGAAGATTACAAAAAAATCGCTCCTACCCTACCCAAAGACCCTGGCGTTTATCGCTTTTTGGGCAAGGACGATACGATTCTTTACGTAGGCAAGGCTAAAAATCTAAAAAATAGACTCTCTTCTTATTTTGGTAATAAAAAGCATCAACACAATAAAACAAAAGCACTCATCAAAAATGCTGAACGATTTGAATATACTATTGTAGAAACAGAACAAGATGCTCTCCTTTTAGAATGTACCCTCATCAAAAAATTTCAGCCACGCTATAATGTGATGTTGAAAGATGGAAAAACCTATACCTACATCTGTATCAAAAAAGAACGTTTTCCTAGAGTGTTTATGACCAGAAGCGTTATTCGGGATGGCTCTACCTATTTTGGTCCTTATACCTCTAAATATCGGATTAAAATTATCTTAGACCTTATTAAATCACTTTTCCCACTCCGCACCTGTAATTTCCATTTGTCACAAGCTAATATTGATAAGGGAAAGTTTAAAGTCTGCTTAGAGTACCATATCAAGAATTGTATGGGCCCTTGTGAAGGACGGGAAGACCAGATGCCTTATGATGAAAAAATAGCGCAAATTAAAAATATGCTGCGCGGTAATTTTGGCGCCGTTAAACAGCATCTAAAATCTGTGATGCAACAACATGCTGAAAATTTAGAATTTGAAAAAGCTCAAATTTTAAAAGAAAAGCTCGATGCCTTTATTGACTATCAAGGAAAGTCTACTGTGGTAAGTACCTCTATTCGAGATTTAGATGTCTTTTATATCGCTACAGATGAAAAGAAAGCCTACGTCAATTTCCTAAAAGTCATTAATGGAGCGATTATGAATACGCATACTTTGGAATTGACAAAAAATTTGGATGATGATGAGCAAAAACTCTTAGCTTTTGCTATCCATGAACTACGGAAAAAATTTAATAGTATTACGACTGAAATATTATTGCCTTATAAAGTCACCTTGTTAGAAGAAGACATTTCTATTACAGTTCCTAAAATTGGTGATAAAAAGAAATTACTGGAATTAGCTGAAAAAAATGTCAAGTATTTCTTGCTTCAGCAACGTAAACAGGAGATTAATAATATCAAAAAAGAAACCTCGGCAGAGCGTATTCTCAAAACGATGAAAGAAGATTTGCAAATGGACAAAGTACCCTTTCATATTGAGTGCTTTGATAACTCTAATATGCAAGGCTCCTTTCCTGTTTCTTCTTGTGTTGTTTTCAAAAATGCCAAACCTTCAAAAAAAGATTATCGTCATTTTAATATAAAAACGGTGGAAGGACCCAACGATTTTGCTTCTATGGAGGAAGTCGTTTACCGTCGATATAGTCGCTTAATAAGAGAGGCACAACCGCTACCTGACTTGATTATAGTGGACGGGGGTAAAGGACAGTTAAGCGCAACGATGAAAATTATACGCCAGTTAGATTTAGAAAATAAAATTACGATTATTGGTATTGCTAAAAGGTTGGAAGAGATTTTCTTTCCCGATGACCCGATTCCGCTTTATATCAACAAAAAATCGGAAACGCTGAAAGTGATTCAGCAGGCTAGAAATGAAGCCCACCGATTTGCTATTACTTTTCATAGAAATCAACGTTCTCGACATTTTACGACGACCGAATTAACTAACATCCAAGGTATCGGTGATAAAACTGCTCAGAAGTTATTGAGTCATTTTGGGTCGGTCAAAAAATTAAAGGCGGCCTTGGAAACAGAAATTATTGAGGTGGTAGGGAAAGTAGCTGCAGGAAAAATTAAAGCTTATTTTAAGAAGCAAGTAAAGTAGATTGTGGGTTGCGAGTTCTGGGTAATCCAGAACTCGCAACTCAAAACTAGTCATCCCCGACATTTGCTGAGTTCGTAGCCATTGCCTCTTCGGCTAAACTTCTCAACTCGGTCTGATAAGCCGCTCCCTCTTTTCGAACTAAGACTTTTCCATCTTTATCCAAAAATAAAAGGGTTGGGTACACATTGACCTGATATAATAAAGCCAAGTTGGGGCCATTCTCTTTCTCTGCGTCAACTTTATAATTAATAAAATTATCATTCATTAATTTAGAAATCCCTTTATCAGGGAAAACATCTTCATCCATCATTTTACAAGGCAAACACCAAGTGGTATAAAAATCTACAAATACTAATTTATCTTTACTGTCTGCCATTTCTAAAATTGCTGTGAGTTTATCTGAATTGACAAAATCAACACCTTCTTTTACTGTTACGGCATTCTTTGTACTATTACAACTAAAGGTAACTATCGCTAGACCAAGAATTATCATTAATTTTTTCATAATAGGGTACTATTTAGGGTTAATTAAATACATACATAATCTGGTTCTTTGATAAATTCGTGAAAGAGTCGTTTCCATTTCAATTTTTTACTTTCTTTTCAGTCAGAAAAAAACTTAAAATCAAATCGACCACGAAATTTGTCAAAGAATGAATAATCTTAATACGATTATTTTCTTTAAATGGCTGAAAAAACATAAAATTTCAATGAAATTCTTAGCCGACCATCGTCACAAAATTTAGCAAAAAAATAATTAATTAATTTTTCGACCTTTTGCAGACCTTGATTTTACAGAAGTATTTCCTTTTCTCTTTAAATCTACCATTAAGGTCGCCAAAGCAGAATCAGAACTTGTGTAATAGGTCTTTCCATCGTATTTTACTTTCCCTCTCCTATTTTTCCAATCAGATGCTAATAATACATAGTTTTTGCCTCTTTTAGGATTTGGACCAAACATTAAATATTTAGCATCTGCATCTCTGCCTGATTCAAAACTCACTGCCATCCGATTACTTTTCGGTTGAAATAATAATATACCTGGTGTGCCTTTTGAAATTTTAATTTCTTCGACTTTTCGACCATTAACCATCTTGATTTCCCCTGAAACAATTTCAGAGGACCCTCGCGTAAAATCGCGTTTTAAGACAACATCATCCGATAAATAGAACTGAATTTGCTGTAATTCGTCTTCTGACCAACCATTTTGGTCAATTAATCGCTGTGAAAATGGACTTAGTTTTGGACTACAAGCACTTAAAAAAAGTACTGCTATTACCAATAGATTGCCAATTAATACTTTCATAATATATATTTTTTAAGTGTAAACTACTTTCCTACTCTATAACTAATAGATACTCAGAAAATCATACACATTGTCAGGTAATTATCAACGTCTAAATTATCCCAATTTATTATTCCACACTACTACTCTAAAGTGGTTTAACTAATAATTAACGAGGAAAGTTAAGATAGTTTCCTAAAATTTTAAGACTTTATTTTTACCCTGTCACAAAAATCATTTTTAGGTTAAGCTTCCAACTCCAATATATTAGATATTTATACCACTCTCCACAAACATTTTTTCCTATTACGATTTTAACCTGTACACAATGAAAAAATTACAATTACTATTGTTGGTTATTTTTGCCACCGCGTGGCAATTAAACGCAGAAGTTGTTTATTCTGCACCTTTACAAGCCAAAGAATTGGGTATGGGCAATCTACTAAACTGGAAAACCTCTTTCGAAGAAGACGTCGAACATTACGATGTTGAAAAATCTACTGATGGAGTAGATTTTGAGAATATCGGAAGTGTAGAAACTAATGATGACATGAACGATGAAAAAGCTTATCGTTTCTTTGACACTAAATTAGGTTCTCAAAAAAGCTACTACCGATTAAAAGTGGTAGAAGCTGACGGAACTTCTAGTTATTCCCAAACTATTTTGGTGAATAAAGAAAATCCAAACCAGTTTGCAGTAGTTGCTTACAGTAGTGTAATGGCTAAAACTACTTTTGACCTTACTTTGGATGCAATTACCGAAGGGCAATTAGAGTATGCTTTAGTAAGCTATACTGGAGAGCTGATTTTTGAAGAATTCCAGTTTTTATATCCTGGATTAAACGAAATTCAGTTAAGCTTACAAGATTTACCAGAAGGTACTTACAAAGTAAAATTAAAATTGGATGCTGAAGAAGAATTCTTAGTTATCCAAAAGGCAAGCGACGGACAAAAGTCTAATGTTGCCTCTAGCCAAAAAATTAAGAAGAACTAGTAAAAGGAACCTTACTTTTAAGCATTTCGACTTAAACTGTAAATTCCATATACTTAACTTACTTCTTTAAAGAATTAAAAATCTAAAACCTTAAATCAAAAAATAAAAGGTCTTTCAACTTTGTGTTGAAAGACCTTTTTGGTTTACGCTTATTAGCATTAGAATAGAGCCTATCTACTTATTATCCCATTGCTACTTCTCCTTTATTTCCAAAAATAGATTGAAAGATTAAGCTCATAAAGATGACGACCATACAACCAATTAGGTTTAGCCATAAATACGCAAGGTTAATGTAACCGAAATAATCTAGCGAAAAAGTGCTCAAAACTGTCAACTCTCCTATGACTGCTCCATAAAAAACAGCTTTTGATTTTACCTTATCATAAAAAAAAGCGACAACGAATACGCCTAATATAGTTCCATAAAATAAAGACCCTACTATATTCACAAATTCAATTAAATTATCAAAAAGAGACGCAAAGGTGGCGAAGGTTAAAGCTATCGCCCCCCACATTAACGTGAATAATTTAGCTGATTTTAAATAATGTTGGTCTGATTGATTAGGATTAAAAGAACGTTTGTAAAAGTCTACGGTCGTGCAACTTGCCAATGCATTTAATTCCGATGCTGTCGAAGACATCGCTGCTGAGAAAATGACCGCCAATAACAATCCGACTAATCCGATTGGCAAATGTTGCGTAACAAATGCCAGAAAAACATAATCACTATCCTCCACGTCCATTTGGATTGCTGTACGTTCACTATAATCCACAATTAGTTTATCTACTTCTTTTCTTATTTGGGCGTCTTGGTCATTATAACTTTTTAACAGCACCTGAGATTCTTGGATTTTTGCTTCATTCCCTGTCTCCAAATCTGCCACCATCGAATGAATAGCGGCTTGCTTCTTTTCAAACACTTCATCAAACTGTAACTGTAAAGCAGCTAATTTAGGTTGCGCCGTGGCATCTTGCTCAATTTTGGCCAAATTGGCTGGATTGAAGTGGATTGGTGGTTTTGTAAATTGGTAAAACATAAATACCATAATCCCTACCATCAATACAAAAAACTGCATCGGTACTTTAAATATTCCATTAAAAAGTAGTCCTAGCCGGCTCTCTTTCAATGTTTTTCCCGATAGATAACGAGCCACTTGAGATTGGTCCGTCCCAAAATAGGATAAGAATAAAAAGGTGCCGCCAAATAAGGCAGACCACATATTGTATTTGTTTTCTAAGTCAAATTCAAAATCAACAATATTCAACTTCCCCATTTTTCCAGCTACCCCCATCGCATCTGTAAAGGATACGTCCATTGGCAATTTCATGATTAAAATGATAAACGCCACGACCAAACCACTCATGATAATTATCATTTGTTGCTTTTGGGTCTGACTTACCGCAGTTGTTCCTCCAGACATGGTATAAAAAATAACGATAACCCCTATTATAGCAATGGTTAACTTTAAATTCCAACCCAATACGAGCGATAAGATAATTGCTGGTGCATAAATCGTAATTCCTGCTGCTAAGCCACGTCCTAATAAAAACAAAAAGCCTGTAAACTGTCGCATTCTTACATCAAATCGTTGCTCCAAATACTCATATGCGGTATACACTTTGAGTCGATAGAATATCGGTAAGACAAAAATTGCCAAAATCACCATCGCAATCGGCAAACCAAAATAAAACTGAGCGAAGCGCATTCCATCATCAAAGGCTTGTCCTGGCGTAGACAAAAAAGTGATTGCACTCGCTTGCGTTGCCATAATAGACAACCCAATCGTCCACCACTTTAACTCTCTATCGCCTAATAAGTAACTTTCGGTACTATTTACTTTTCTGGTTTTCCAAATACCATAAGAAACAATAAAAACTAAGGTAGTAATGAGCACTATCCAATCAATCGTATGCATATTAAGCGAAAGTTTTAGTCAAGAGATAAAATACAGAAATAAGTATAAAATGTATTACTAAAACAAAAGCATACATTTGATTCCACGATTTGAATATTGGTGGTGGGTCTTCATGAAAAGACTCAGGTTTGGTTGGCTTTGACATATTCTAATTAAGATTTTAGGTTTTTGGTATGTTAGGCGCTCAAAAGTAGCTGATACCTTTGACAAATAACTAATTTTTAACAAGTATTAACGGGTAAATAGCAATTTGGTTAGCCATTATTTCTAGAGGTGCTTATAAAATTTGCTTTATTAGCCTTTTCTAACTGATGTTTATTTTAAACTTTTCCGTAAGAGCCCTCCCCAAAGGTTTGAAACCCTTGGAAAATTAAGTGCTTTAGAATAAGGTCTATTGATTTCCTTAAATTAAAAAAGCGATAGTATTTCATTCAATACTATCGCTTTTTTAATTTAACTGTCCTATTTTAGGACTTTAACTCATCGCTGCTATCGCGTCATTCGCTCGCCTATGCGCTATCTTTTTTTTGGTTTCAAACCATCTATCCTTTAAAAGCATTCGCAGCAGTTCGTCTAAATGGGTCAAGACGCCAATTTGGTAAAATCCTTTTAGTCGTCCACTAATATTTGGACTCAAAGAACGGACGGAAAAACCAATACCTGCACTCCTGTATTCAATATGATGCCACCAACCCGAAGGCATAAAAACTGTATCTCCAGCCTCAATCGTACAATCATATCCCGTCACCTTATCTAATCCTGGAAACTTTTCATAATCAGGATTATTGATATCAATAGAGGTATGCGTCCCAAATGGATAACGATACATTAAATCTGAATACTTTGGGTCAAACAAGACCACTCGTTTATTTCCTGCCAACTCGGTAAGAAAGACATTACTGTTGTCCATATCGCGATGTATTCTCGTCACTGCACCTGCTCCTCCAAAAAACGCTAATGGTAAGAATTTTAATACTTTATCTGCTACATCTGGAAATTCAAAATCATTATGTAATTCTTTTTTATGCTTAAATACATTAAATAAGAATAAGCGTTTTGAAGTCGGACCAGCTTGAACCATGTCCAAATAATCGCCAAACTTCATTTTATTGTTGGCTCCCTTGTACGAACGGTCATCTTTCCGCTTTTCCCCTTCCATATCATACACCCCTACTTCTAAATGCCCTAACTCCTTTTTAAAATAATCAAATCCCCATTTATTATACAAAGGAGAATTTGCACCGTAAAAATGTTTAATGATGACCGGTTTTTGTGGTATCATGTATTTCTCTTGAAATTCCTTTCGGGTAATTCCTTCCACCCTATCAATTCCGTCTATTAATGTTAAAGCCATAAATCTTCAAGTTGATAAATAAATTAGTCTAGTTACCTTTCGTAATTTACCATCTAGGTTTAAAAACTAAATTGTTTTATAGAATATAGTGTAAATGTAATAATTTCTTATTCTTTGATAAATTAGAATCGAATTTTTAACAGCAAAAAGAATAAAATTCTAATCTATTCTTAATCCTTAAGACATTTTTATCAATAAAAATAGGCTCAAATCCAACCTTTTTTCGTAACCTTACCCTATCAATAAAACTAAATTTCTGCAAGATTTCCCAGTGTTTAGTGAGCCCCGAAAATAGATGCTCCCAAAATTACAGAAAGTTCTTGCCTCATTTTCATCTGGTAACTTATGGAACCCTTTTTTACGAACGATGCCGTCGTTTTTGGATTGCTCATGCTCATTTTAGCAGGTGTTTTTTATACCTCGCATTTAGAACATAAAGGATGGCAAAAGTTTTATACCTATGTCCCTACTCTTCTATTATGTTATTTTCTCCCTGCTTTATTACATTGGCCATTAGGTTTGATTGCTGCTGAGTGGTTTGACCCTTCTTTTATGGAGTTCCTAAGTCAAAAAGGATTGAGTTTGCCTAGTGATAATATGTCTTTTGGAGAAATCAAATATTTCTTAGATACAAATGGCATTGCTGCAGCCGACTATAATGCGCACATCAAACATTCCAGTTTGTATTTTGTAGCTTCTAGATATTTATTGCCTGCCAGTTTGGTGTTGCTCTGTCTTAGCATAGATTTTAAAGGTATTATTAACCTTGGACCAAAGGCGTTGATTATGTTCTTTGCGGCAACCTTAGGCGTCATTATCGGTGGACCTATTGCTCTTTTTACCGTTTTACATTTTGCTCCAGAAGGCTTTTTTCAGGCTAGTAATGACGAAATTTGGAGAGGATTGTCAACAGTCGCAGGTAGTTGGATTGGTGGTGGTGCAAATCAAGCCGCCATGAAAGAAATTTTTGATGTCGGTAGTATTTTTACAACCATGGTGGTGGTAGATGTTTTAGTGGCTAATATTTGGTTAGGCTTCTTGCTTTATGGCATTAATATTTCCGACCGAGTAGATAAATGGCTGAAGGCTGATAATTCTGCCGTAGAAGATTTAAAAAATAAAGTAGCTGCTTATAGAGCAAGCATCGAAGAAATGCCAACGACGACGACCCTTTTTGTGATGATGGGCATCACTTTCGGTGCAGTCGGCTTATCTCATTGGGGCGCTGATGTGGTATCAGGTATCATGAAAAGCTATAAAGAAACCTTGATGGAAATGAACCTAACTTCCCTCACTAGTCACTTTTTTTGGTTGGTCGTTTTTGCTACCACTTTTGGCTTACTGTTATCTTTGACTAAAGCTAGAAAACTAGAAGGTATTGGTGCGTCTCGTTGGGGTAGTATTTTTATTTTCATTTTAGTTGCTACCATCGGCATGCACATGAATATCGGGGATGTCTTTAATAATTTAGGCCTATTTGCTGTAGGTTTATTATGGATTTCTATTCACGTTGCTGTTTTGTTAATTACGGCTAAAATTATTCGAGCGCCTTTCTTTTTTGTAGCGGTCGGTTCGCAGGCCAATATTGGTGGAGCGGCTTCTGCGCCCGTTGTCGCATCTGCTTTTAGTCCAAGTTTAGCACCTGTCGGGGTGTTGATGGCTGTTTTGGGATATGCTTTGGGTACTTATGGGGCTTTGCTTTGTGCTTATTTGATGCAGGCAGTGGCGACTTAGAAAATTACTTTTTATATAGGATAGTCCAATTGATTTGACTGATAAAACGGAGAGAATACGGATTTTTCTTTTCTAACATGTTGTGTTGTACTATTCTACTGGACAACAATTTTTTATAATATGTATTTCATTATAATTCAGATTTTAAAATGAGAATTAGACTTAGCTAGACGTTCTTTTCTTTTTTTCAATTGAAAAAAAAAGAAACAAAAAATTCTAGTTTGTTTAA
>CALJVJ010000176.1 GCA_937974625.1 uncultured Saprospiraceae bacterium | reverse complement strand
GTTGGCAAAAAGTCCATTCCTTCATAATTTAAGGTTGGATAGAAAGCGAGTTGATGGTCGATAATTATGTTGACAAACTGGTCTAATTGTTCCTTTGAAAACAAATCAAATACTGCGTTCGCCAAAACTAAATCCACTTTCTTTAAGTCCACTATGGCGGGCAAATTCAACAAAGAATCGTTGATAATGGTTACCTCCACTTTCTTTTTTATTGATTTGATAGTGACCTTATTTTTCTTACGGTCAAAGGTATATTTGTGATAAGCTGCAAAATCTTTTAATCTTCTTATCGTTGCTTTTTGTAAGGCTTCGTTTTGCTCAATTAAATACCATTTTTGGTTTTGAGGCAGCTGTTCTATAAAATACAAGCAGTTAGACCCTGTCCCTGAACCAACATCTACTAGGGTAATGTCCGATTGTTTAGAAAAATGCGCTAACACCTTATTCTCCAGCACTTTATCTCTTGCTTCCGCATCAAAAGGATACCGTTCTTGGAGCCAATCTCTATCAAAATTCTCTTCTTCTTCTATCATATTTTTGGTATATTTTTAAGTATTTTTTCAAAAGAAAAACAAAACGATATTTAATGACAAAAAATTGCAAGGGCTATCCCAACTTCCCTGCAATAAACCCCGTTGTCCAAGCTGATTGAAAGTTATAACCACCTGTAATTCCATCTATGTCCATCACCTCTCCAGCAAAATACAAATTTGGACAAACCCGACTTTGCATCGTATTAAAATCAATGCTTTCTAAACTTACCCCTCCGCAAGTAACAAACTCTTCTTTAAAAGTCGTCTTTCCCTTTACGGAATATACATCATTCGTGAGTACCGCAATCAATTTGTTTAACCCTTTTTTGCCCAATTCTCCCCATCGCTTTTTCAATGGTAAATCACTTTTCTCTAATAAATAATGCCACAATCGTTCTGGCAATAAATAAGGTCTATAATTCGCTAAAATCTTATTGGACTGCTCCGACTCTATTTTCTTTAACTCGCTCCTAACCAGTTCGTTATTCCCTTCATTCACCCAGTTTACTTGTACTTTAAACTCATAGCCCATTTCACTTAACAAGCGAGCACCAAAAGCGGATAATTTCAAAATAGCAGGCCCACTCATTCCCCAATGGGTCACCAGTAGCGGCCCATCGCCTTTTAACTTCGTCCCTTGGATGCTAACCATGGTTTTCTCTACCACAATACCCATTAACTTAGTCACCGCCTCTGCCGGCATGTTAAACGTGAATAAGGACGGCACTGGGTCTTCAATTTTATGACCCAAGGCTTCCAACCATTCCAATCCACTTCGCTTCGGAGAACCGCCCGTAGCTACGATAACTTTATCCATTCGCCGTGCAGGATGCTTGTCGCCAAATCCTAATTCCAATTCCTCTCCTACTCTTTTGATGGTTTTGACATTTGCAGTCATTTCTATCTCCACGCCTAATATGCGGGCTTCTAACATCAAACAATCTATGATGCTTTGGGAATTTTGTGAGACTGGAAAAACACAATTATCTTCTTGAATGACCAAGCGAACACCTCTTGATTCAAACCACTCCATCGTATCGGGCGTGCTAAATGTTCGGAAAGCTCGTTTTAGTTTCTTACCGCCTCTTGGATAGGCTTTAGCTAATACTTTTATATCGGTGCAGCCATTGGTCACATTACAGCGGCCACCTCCTGATATTTTGACTTTTGCTAATAACTTTTTAGCCTTTTCGAATATCGTTACTTGTGCTTTTGGATGATTGGCTTTGGCTTGGACGGCTGCGAAGAATCCTGCTGCGCCGCCACCTATTATCGCTACCTTTGTAATTTTCAATTTATAATTTTCAATTTTCAAAAAGCCTTATTGTTGCCTTTACTTAAGAATTCAACTTTTATCTGACTTTGCCTTTTGTTTACTGCCACTTCCTCCTAAAATACTACCAATCCTTAAAAGGTGTCTTTACTAAACTAGAATTATAATATCTTGGGTCCCCTGTTACTTCTGCGCCTACCCATCTTGGGATACTTATCTTTTGGGTTTCACTGTGCAATTCTACTTCTGCTATTGCGAGTCCTTCGTTGTCTCCTCTAAAAATATCTATCTCCCAGACATGGTCTTTTTTAGGAATAATGTACCTCGTTTTATCAATAATCGGCTGGTGACACAATAAGATTAAGGCTTCTGCTTCTCTGACGGGGATTTGATATTCAAATTCTTGTCGAGTCATGCCTTTATTTACGCCCTTAATCGTTAGAAATCCTTGGCTGCCTTTGATGCGCACTCTCACTGTTCTTTCTTTATCTGTGTTTAAATAGCCTTGTTTGATGACCATTCTATCTTTAGCGTAAGATTTCCAAGTGTTGTTTTTTAAAAGGAATTTTCTTTCTATTTCTTGTGCCATTTTTAGGTGTGTTATAGTTTTCTCGTTTTGTTATTTTGCTTTGCTTTGCTAGAAGGATAGTCCACGGATTTGAAGGATTGAGCGAATTAGAGCGGATTTTCTTTGCTAACTTGTTCTTAGGTATGTACAATAGCATTTTATGACCCAACTCATCACTCATCACTAATTTCGCTCGCTCTTCTTAATCCGCTTCTTCGGCTTATCCTGCTTGTCTAAAGTAATAATCTTTCTTGGCTTTGCTGGCGTTTCTGGGTCGCCATCTTTTTTCTTCGGCGGTCTGGGGCCTCTCAGTTTAATAATCAAGCCATCCAAAAAATTACGGACAATTTGGTCACCGCATGGCACAAAACTTGGATGGTCGTCTGCACGAAAAAGGTCGTTCAATTGGCCTTTATTGACGTGCAAACCTGCCAAGCCAATAATTTCGACCATATCTTCGGTGCGCAACTTATGTGCCACCCTTAATTTCTTCATTATATCGTTATTTGATAGTCCCATAATGCAAAGATAATTCAATTTAGGTTTTCAGAGGGTAGGAAATAAAACAAAGTGCTAATTTAGTCGTTTTTAGGGAGTTAGGGGACTTAATTTTGGTAACTACAATTTGAAAATGAATCATTCTACTATTGAAATAGGTGGACAGCATTTTGATAAAACGATTAAGCACTTTTCGTTCAAAACTTCTTTTTTTACTATCGAAAAGATGGAGGAATTAGAAAAATTAGCGGGCTTTCCAAATCTCAAATCGGCAGGTTTTTGTGATACAAATCTTAATGACCTTGGCTTAAAATATGTCTGTGCTAATGAAAATATTGATAATTTAGACCTGCAAGCTACTCAAATTACGGACGAAGGACTGCAATATTTAGGGCAACTAAAAAATCTCAAACATTTACGACTAAAAGAAAATGACCAACTAACCAATGCCTGTATTCCCTACCTAAATCAACTCCAAAATCTGGAAAATTTACAAATTCATGAAACCAGCATCAATCAAGAGGGATTAAAATTATTGACTATTAAAAATTTAAAAAATCTACTAATTTCTATTGACGATGAAAATTTTAGTAAAACTGCTATTCTAGAATTCTCTCGTAGACATCCAACCTGCGAAATTTTAGCAAAAGGGGAAGCGCTTTTTTATGGCGGGTTTATCATTAATAATGACGAGGAATATGAGGTCATTTATGTCCTTCAAAAGATGACAGATTTAATCAAGTTACCTACTCAAAGGGAAGAACTTTTTGGTGGGGCTGAACAATTCTATCTTTCTAATCAAGTAGATTTTTCCATTGAAAATCAGGAAAGTATTTTACTTAAAGTCGATGATTTCGAAAATAACCCACTAACAAATTTAGCACAAATCATTAAACCTCAGCTATTTAGTAAAATTATCACGGCTGGTAATTTTCAAAAACCTTTTCAGACTTATAGGAGTAAACATGACCTTGGAGTTTATTATGCGTATTACACGACCTCCAATCATCAATACTTAATTGTAGCTTCTTTAGGGGAGAAACAGCCACATCTTTATTTATTTTGTCTAGAAGCGATTTGGAGAATTGTAACCTAATGTTGGTTTAGTAAATGGGAAATCGCGCTATGCCTACTTTTTACTCACAACTTAATCTTAATTCTTGTTTTCGATGAGCTTGTGGTATTTATTATTCATGTCGACAAATTTGGTCTTAAACTCCTGTACTTTTTGGAGCATTTGCTGGTTGGATTGAGCAGCAGATTGATTGGTCATTTCCAATTCTTGATTGCGCTCCACAATACCATCTACTTTCGTTTTTAAATTGGCGAGTTCGTGGTGGGTATCGTAATGCTTCTTTTCCCAATATTTGAGGTCTTCTTTGAATTTTGCATTTTGCGCTTTTAAAGACCTCAACTTAGCAAGGAATGCTGCATTCTCAGCAATTTCTTTCTCTTGTCTATCTGCTTTAACGGTTAATTTAGCGAATTTTTCTTCTGATACCTTCAACTTAGCTTTTAAGTCCTTGAATTGGCGATTGAAAGACGCACGGTCATTATTCCACTCTTTTAGATTGGTGGTATCTGCTTTGTATTTTTCATTTAACTTGGCGTGCGTCTTTTTCAAGCGTTCTAATTCAGTCGTCGCTTGTTGGCTGGTGACTTTATAGTCTTGCTCGCTGGTTTTTATTTCAGCATACTTGGCTTCTAATGCTGCCAACTTTTCCTTCACCGCATCCAACTTTGTAGCATGTGTAGATTCTATCTCTGCCAACTTACCTGATAGGCTATCATTTTTCTTTTTCAATCGATTGACATCCTTTTCCCCTTTCTTGACTTGCTTCTCTAAAGATTTATTTGCTTTGTCCACGGCTTTGAAATCCTCTTTCCAAGTCCCTTCGGTTCGCTTTTTCCAAAAGTAACCAATCGCTGCGCCCAAGGCCAAGGCTATAAGCAGTAACAACACTAAACTGATGGTAGTAATTTT
>CALJVJ010000175.1 GCA_937974625.1 uncultured Saprospiraceae bacterium | reverse complement strand
CCCTAGTACTATCCAATGTGATTCCATCAATGGCAATCCTTTTCCCGTTACGCTTACTATTACAGATTTAGCAGGAAATTCTTCCACTTGTGTTGATACCATTACTGTAATAGATATGTCAGGGCCTGTTATTCAAAATGTGCCAGCAGATGATACCATCGCTTGCGTAGATATGATTCCTGCTCAGGCGGTGTTGACAGCTTTAGATAATTGCTCGCCAGTTCCAATGGATTCTATTCGTATGTTTGGCGATACGCTTCGACCAGATACTTCTACTGCTACGATGGTCACTTTTGCTTCTTTAGCTACAGATAGTGCTTGGTATAATTATGATGTTGTCTATAAATGGGTTGCTACAGATACTTCTGGTACTGTTGGTGATACGGCTGTGCAAGTAATCAGAGTGAGAGATGTTACGCCACCTACCATAAATTTTGATACGCTTATTTTGGTGCCGACTAGCCCAAATGCAACTACTTGTAGTGCAGATGTAACTTTGAATTTAGCAGCTAATGTAATTGATGCATGCTCTGATTCACTAAAATATCTAGCAATTGCAAGTGCAGCTGATATTGGTAACCCAACTGCCATGCATAATGATAGTTCAGATATTGTGACTTTTAATGTGCCAATGGGAGATACCACGGTTTATATCATCGCCCAAGATTGGTCGAATAATCGAGATACACATAAAATCGATATCCACGTTGATGATAAGACAACACCGACACCAAGATGTAATAATGCAGTTTCTATTACTATTAATGCTTTTGGATTTGCGGCAATTGACAGTTCGGTAATTAATTTAAATTCAATAGATAATTGTACGCCAGCTAATGAGTTAACTTTCTCATTGAGTAGAGATACTTTTAGATGTGCAGATATTGGACAGGCTATTAATGTCTTTATGACTGTTATTGACAAAGAGGGTAATAATGCATTTTGTCGTTCTACTGTGACTGTATTTGACTTTGCGGGTTCTGGTTCGTTTTCTTGTCCTGCAGATGTGACCATAGCATGTGATGCTTCAACATCTAGTATAGATACAGGAGAACCAACGCTTATGGATGTATGTGGGGACAACAGTGCTTTAACTTATTCGGATACGATTATAGCTGGACCTGGTGGCGCATCGAACGTTTGTCAAATTATTGAAAGAACATGGATTGTAACAGATACTTCTGGTACAGTTACTACCTGTTTGCAGAGAATTAATTTAGTTGATAGTGTCGCGCCTGTACTTTCACAAACTTTTAATGATACAATTGTAAATTGTATTCTTGATGCAGTAACGGCAGACTCTATTCTAGCAACAGATAATTGTATCGATGATACTTATGTTCATGCGGTAGATGCTTTTACCATTGGTACGGATACTATTTTATTGAGAAGAATTTGGACTGCATCAGATTTATGTAGAACCACGGTAGATACACAATTTATTAAGTTGGTAGATAATTTGGCACCAGCCATAGTTTTCCCATCTGATACTTTTGTTTATAACACAGGAAACCTTATTCCTGATTCTTGTGGAGCTTTTGTAAATATTGACTTTACTCAATATGTAACGGATTGTAATGCATCCCTAGGTTTAGATATTAGCCATAGTTTACAAGACACAACGGTATTAGCTCAATATTTCCCTGTTGGCGAACATATTGTGACCGTCACTGCTAGGGATTCTAGTGGTAATGTGGCGACAAAAAATATTTTGATTGACGTTAATGATACCTCGACACCTACTTTGATTTGTGTAGAGAACCTAGTTATCTCTTTAGGTTCTAGTGGAACTGGAAATTTACAAATCGCTAATGTTATTAATCCGCTAACTGGTATTTTTGACAATTGCGGAGGTATAATTGATACGACCTTTTTATCGCAAACTGTTTTTGATTGTTCTAATTTAGGAATTAACCAAGTCACTCTGACGGCTATTGACTCGGCAGGTAATGCTGGAACTTGTACCGTTAATGTAGATGTGGTCAATCAATCAGGTACTGGTATTATTAACTTAACGACTTCTGCTACCGCAGAATCTACGGTAGGTGCTAATGATGGTACTGCTTCTGTTACAGTAGGTGGTGGCTCTGGAAATTATTCATATGCTTGGACGCCAGGAGGAGCAACAACAAGTACTATCAGTAATCTAGCACCAGGTTTATATACAGTAGCAGTGAGTGATTTGACCTCTGGATGTAGATTGACCGATACTGCTAGAGTACAGAATGGAGGAACGGTTGTTTATACCCTTGGGCAAGCTTTTGGCACCACAGGTGATACCGTACAAGTTCCTGTAACGGTTACGAACTTTGATAGTGTAGCTGGATTTGAAATGAGGTTAACGCTCGCAAATACTGCAGTAGCACAATTTGTAAATGGAACTGGAAATGCAGCGGGAGGATATAATTTCCCTGGTTTGACCGATGGTGCTTTTCAATATCAAAGCGCTGGTGTACTTGATGTAACGTCGCTGCCTTCTCAAGGTACTACCTTAGCAGACGGGACGATGATATTTTATGTCAATGTAATACTTACTGGTTCTGCTGGTCAGACAGTTGCGCTTAACATGATTCCACTACAAACAGGAGTAACAGGTATTGAAACTACAATTATTCGGAATGGTACAGCAATGCCAATCAACTCTACTAGTAATGGTGTAACATTGACGGTTGGTTCTGCACCAAATCCCGTATCTTTTGGTGGTAATATCCATTTAGAGAATAACGTACCGTTAGAAAATGTTGGGGTAACGCTTAGCGGAGGTGCAACGGGCGTAGATTCTACAGATGCAGCGGGTGATTATTTATTTATGGGGGCTCCAAGTCAAAACCTAACGGTAACACCTTTCGAAAATAGAATGCACAATCAAGGATTAAGAGTAACAGATTTAGCAATTATCCAAAATCATATTTTGGGTAACACGATGTTGGATTCTCCTTATAAAATGATTGCTGCAGATGTTAATGGTAATGAAAGAATTACTGTAACTGATTTGGCGGAGATTCAAGCGGTGATTTTAGGAATTCGTTCGGAATTCTTTACAGCGCCTTCTTGGAAATTTATTCCTGCAGATTTCCCAATTTCACTTCCGAACCCTTGGGCAAACCCAATTCCTAATAGCATATCTAATATAGCTGCGAACGCAGACTTTATTGCTGTGAAGATGGGAGATGTCAATCTTTCTGCTACGACGGTTACCCTTCATACAGAAGACGGTGCTACATCAAGAGATGTATTCCGATTTGGTATAGAAGACCGATTATTAAAAGTTGGCGAAGTGATTGAAGTGCCATTTAAAGCAGATAACTTTACAGATATGTTTGCTTATCAAATGACTATCAATGCAAATGCTGAATACTTGACTTTTGAATCGGTAACTGCTGGTGCTCTGACGGATATAGACATCAATAACTTTGGATTGAATAATGCCCCACGTGGATTGATTTCTACCTTATGGTATGCAACAGAACCGCTAAATATTAAGCAAAACGCCACTTTATTTACGATTTCTTTCCGTGTTAATAAAGGTGGTAAGTATTTAAGTGATATATTACGTGCAAGTTCTGATATGTTAGCTGCTGAGGCTTATGCTGAAGGAGCAGCTGCTAAAAATATCAGCTTGACATTTGATAAAAATAATGCTGTCGAAGGCTTTGAGTTATTCCAAAATAAACCAAATCCATTCAAAGCTGCTACTACCATAAGCTTTAGTTTACCTAAACCAAACGCTGCGACTTTACGTTTCTTTGACTTTAGTGGCCGAATGGTTCACCAAATCAAAGGTGCTTATGATGCAGGAGTGAATAATGTGGTAGTTCATAAAAATGACCTTTCTGGTAGTGGAGTGTTGTATTACGAGTTAGCAACACCATCATTTACTGCTAGAAAGAAAATGATAGTACTAGACTAAAACGGTATAGTTTACGATTTACGGTACGCGATTTTCTTATATTGAAAATCGTGTACCTTAAATCAAAATTTTTACCGCACTTTGCCAAAAATCGATTATTAAATGACGTACCCAGTTCTATTACCGACAAGAATGCCTGCCATTCGCCCCTACAATACGTATCTACTTACCATACGACTTTTATTCCAAAAGAAATACGTTTTAACTGAATGTAATGTAAAAAATTACCCGATACAGCTATTGGGTTCTTAGACTTTAGTTATAATTCCAGTAGGTGAAATACCTTATAATATGCAAAAGAAAATATCCTTATTAAGTGCCTTATTGCTAGCTAGTTTTATACAACTGCTAGCGCAGACCAGTTTCAGTATTCCTGCCCAAAATGTTACTTGTGGACAGCAAATTAGTGTACCTGTAACGGTTACAAATTATGATGATATCTCAGGATTTCAGTTTTCTCTTCAATGGGACGCATCACAATTGAATTTTGTAAACTATACGCTTGCTCCAGAACTGGACCCTGCTAAAAGTAACGCTAATGTGCAAAATGCTTCAAATGGCGTGCTTTCTTTATTTTATTCTGATGTTATCGCAACCAATCTGGTGGACGGACATACTATTATTTTTTTCAACTTTGATGTTGTTGGAAATAATTTTACAGGTTCAACCATAAGTTTTGCTTCCTCTCCAACAGCGATTGGAGGGACTCAAGTGAATAGTGCAGGAGTTCCAACTGATATAGACCTAGATGTTTCTTCTGGAATATTTACCCTGGTTGATGGTGCTTTGCCAACTATCTCTTGTCCTTCTGATATATCAGTTACAACAGCTTCTGGAAGTACAAGCATTGCAGTAAATAATTTGACGCCAACGGCTTCGGATAACTGCGGAATTGCTGACACTACCTATGTTTTAACGGGTGCGACCTTACAAACTGGAAATGGCGATGCTAGTGGTGAACTCTTTAATGTTGGGGTAACTACGGTGTCTTATACGGTAGTAGATTTTAATGGCAATAGTGCTTTTTGTACTAGTGAAGTGACGGTTATTGCTGGAAATGGCGGCGGTGGACCTAATAATGTTGTAACAGTGAATTCGGGTAGTGCTATAGCTCAATGTGGCAATACTATTAATGCGCCTGTTAGCGTTTTGGGTTTTGAAGATATAACAGATTTAAGTTTTACCTATAATTTTGACCCGGCACAATATACTTATGCTGGAATTGCTAATTTTAATTTGAATGGTTTAGATATTACCGATTTTGATGTTTCTCAAGCTTCAGCAGGTATTATTACCCTCAATTGGAGTAATGCGGTCGCTCAAACTGTTCTAGATAATTCGCTTTTATTCAATATTCAATTTAATAGTAGTTCCTCTGTAATAAATTCTCCTGTTTTTATAAGTAATGAATCTGCTCAACAAAATAATTCGAGTGTTTCAACTCAGACGGGTACGGGAGCGCTTACGATTCAGGATAATGGTTTACCAACGATTTCTTGTCCAGGGGACCAGACTGCAACGGCTCCTCTTGGTGTATCACAAGTGGTTGTCAATAACCTTACTGCGACTACAACAGATGATTGTGGCTCACCTGTTATTACTTATGTGCTTTCAGGCGCTACTACAGGTACTGGAACTGGAGATGCAAGTGGTACAAATTTTCAAGTTGGTGTGACAACGGTTACTTACACAGCAACCGATGGTGGTAATAATTCAGTTACTTGTTCTTTTACGGTGACCGTTGCAGGAACAGTAGCTACAGATTTTACTTTAATTGCTCAGACGACCAATGCAAGTTGTGATGATAATGACATTATCGTTGATATAAATGTAGCGGCTTTTGATAGCATTGCTGGTGTTCAATTTTCTGTAAACTGGGACCCGACTGTCTTAAATTATGTCTCTAAGGATGATGGTATATTTACCAATAATGTACTTTTTGGACTTAATGATTTAGCAAATGGTAGTATAGGTTATGCTTGGTTTGATTTTAATGGACAAACAGTTGTTGATGGTTCTACCTTATTTAGGTTACACTTTACACCGGTCAGTGGAGGTACCAGCCCTGTTACCTTTACCAATAGCCCTACACCAATAGAAGTAACCCTAGCAGAACCAGGTTTACCTATTATTCCACTTAATGAAATTATTTTATTAGCTAGCTCGGTAACTGTGTCGGATTCAGAAAATCCAACTATTGGCTGTCCAGAAGACCAAAATATTGCTATTACAATGGGTGAAACTGCTGTAGTGGTCAATAATTTAGACCCAATTGCTTTAGATAATTGTGGAACAGCTGATGTTACTTATACCTTAACCGGTGCTACTACTGGAAGTGGAATGAATTCGGCTAGTGGTTTAACTTTTAATGCAGGTACGACTATACTTACCTACACCGCTACTGACGGTGCTGGTAATACTGCTACTTGTTCTACTACAATTATCATAGAGGCGCCAGGCACGATGACGGTCAATGTGGAGAGTGGTGATGCAGCGTGTGGAAGCGAACCATATAAAGTAGACATTACCGTAGATAATTTTATTGATGGTACAGGTATTCAATTCTCTGTGAATTGGGATGAACTTGTACTACAATATGATTCTATTGATTTTAATAAAGGATTAGCAGATATTTTTGCTAGTGATTTTCAATTTAATAGTACTAATATCGGAGACCTAGGCTTTGCTTGGAATGATAATAATTTTGCTGCGCGAGATTTACCAGATGGTACCGTTTTGTTTACTATTTGCTATACCGTGTTAAGTGGTGGTGGAATAAACTCTGCTATTTCCATTTCGGATAACCCTGTTTTGAGAGAAGGAACGATTATTACTGGTAATGTTCCTGTAGGAGTTCCGCTAGCAGTTAATGGAAGCCAATTTTCTGTAGTCGATAATACCCCACCAACAATCAATAATCCACTGCCTACAAGTATTACTCAATACGTTGGACCAAATGATTGTACAGTAGTGGGGCAATTTACTGCACCTACTTTCACAGATGCTTGTAGTAATGATGTAACTGTGGTGCAAAGTCATCCTGTCGGTGCTTCTTTCGGTATAGGAACGACTACTATTATTTATACCGCAACCGACCCTTCGGGAAATGCTATTTCGGATAGTACGACCTTAACGGTCATAGATACTATTGCACCTGTATTGACAAATTGCCCTCCTAATATTACGGTTACAGCAGATGCTAATTGTCAAGCGGTAGCTAATTGGACTGTGCCAACAGCAATTGATAATTGTGGATTAATGACACTCACTAGTACTGCTGGTCCAGGGTCTGTCTTTACTGAAGGAACTAATACGGTGACTTACACCGCTGAAGATATTTATGGGAATCGGTCTACTTGTTCTTTTGTTGTTACAGTAGAAGGTGTAGCTCCGATTGTATTTAATACTTTCCCTGGGGACTTAATTGTTAATGCGGCAGACCAACAATGTGGCGCAAATATTGGCTGGTTAGCACCGACTGCGGTTGGCGGATGTAATACCAATAATGGTACGATTATTTTATCAAGTACTGCTGCACCTGGTGATTTCTTTGATGTTGGAGTAACCACTGTGACGTATACCGCTCAAGACAATACTGGTCAATCTGTTTCTCAGAGCTTTACAGTAACTGTTATTGACAATCAAGAAATAACGGTTATTTGTCCTACGGATATTGAAATTCAAGCAGATGGAACGGTGATGACGGATGCTGGTAATTTTATCAATAATGTTACCTCAGATTCTTGTAGTCGATACGTTTTAACTTTTAACGATATAACTGCTTTTGATAATTGTAGCCCTGTAAGTATTACACAAACACAAGGATTAGCTAGTGGAAGTACCTTTGGTTTTGGTACGACCATGATGGAATTTGTGTTATCGGATACGCTGGGTAATAGTCGAACTTGTACTTTCCAAATTAGAATTACGGAAACTAGAGAAATTTCAGCTACCACTTTAGACGACCCTAATTGTGCTGGTGCGGATTTGAGATTATCGGTGAATGATTTAGTAGGTGGTACTTATCAATGGTCTGGACCAGGAGGCTTTTTGGCTAATGTACAAAACCCTGTCATTCCTAATGCAATGACACAAAACTCTGGGCAATATGTGGTAAAAGTAATTTCTGATAATGGATGTACGCTTAAGGATTCTATTATGGTTGGTATCTTATCTGCTCCTACTATTACTGCTTCAGGGAATGATTTGAGTTGTACGGGAGAAGGAGATACGATTAGACTATTTGCATCTAGTGATATTCCAGTTCAGAATTATACTTGGACTGGACCAGGAGGATTTTCTTCTAATCTCCAAAATCCAATTATTACTAATCCTACTAATTCTTCTGTTGGAATATATACGGTTACTGGTACTTCTTCTAATGGTTGTTCTGCTTCTAGCAGTGTAGTTGTTGGTATTTCTGGAACGGTGATGCCTACTTTGATGAGTGATATAGGAACTGGAACAAATATACCTGATACTATATGTGCTAATTCACCTGTCACATTAACAGGAACTGCATATGATGGTATTGTAAATTATAGCTGGACAGCTCCTAATGGTGCTGGATTACCTGCTGATTTAGATTCAAATGTAATTATAGTTACGCCTACTATGGCTGGTACTTACACTTATAGTTTCTCTGCTAATTTAGATGGAAATTGCCCATCGGACACGGCTAGAATTACCTTAGTAGTTATAGATGGTACTGGAAATATTGCTTTGGGTAGTAATGGTCCATTTGATTGTGCAGTTAGTTCACAAACTATTGATTTGACGGCTACAGGTGGAGTAGATATTGCCACTTATGCTTGGACAGGACCTAATGGTTTTACATCTAGTGACCAAAATCCGAGTATTCCTATTTCTAACTTAGCTTCGGGCACTTATACTTTAGTCGCAACAGCTAATAGTGGTTGTACTTCTACTAAAACTATTGATGTGGCTGTATCTGTCCAAGGAGAAGCTCCTGTGGTGACTTTATCCAGTGCGAGTACCAATGTTTGTGAGGGGGATGCTTTAACCTTTACCGCAGAAGACATACCTAATGCTACCTATGAGTGGGTTGGGCCGAATGGCTTTACTTCGACGGATAGAGTAGTGACGATTGCTAATATTATGTCGGGAGATGCGGGCGCTTATTTATTAAGAACAACCATTAATGGTTGTACTTCTTCTCCAAGAACAGTTGGTCCAATTAATATACTTACAGACCCAACTATAGTGGATGATAATATTATGGCTATTAGAAATCAAACGATTACTTTTAGCTTGATTGAAAATGATATTTTAATTGCTGGTGTACCATTTACGATTAACCTGCTATCCAATCCAGGTAACGGTACTTTAACCGATAATGGGAATGGCATGTTTTCTTATAGACCAACTACTGATTATGTAGGAATGGACCAGATAGCTTATGAATTATGTTATCAAGATTGTCCTGATTTATGTGGCATGGCTACGATTACTATTCGGACAGAATATGACCCTTCTACTTGTGTGGTACCTTCTTTAATTACGCCCAATAATGATGGCTTCAATGATGAGTTGATTATTTCTTGTGTAGCAAATCCTCCGAAAGTAGGTAGTGAGTTAATCGTCTTCAACGAATGGGGCTCTGAAGTATTCCGAGAATCTCCTTACCAAAATAATTGGAACGGAACCTATAAAGGAGAAGATTTACCTGATGGTACCTACTACTATATTTTTAAAGAAGATAATAATGATAATGACCCTAAAAAAGGGTACGTTACTATATTTAGATAATTAATTATTGATTAGTGATTGATGATTGATGACTAGTTTG
This sequence comes from uncultured Saprospiraceae bacterium, assembly GCA_937974625.1. GTDB lineage: Bacteria > Bacteroidota > Bacteroidia > Chitinophagales > Saprospiraceae > JAFMDF01. The sequence goes on along the minus strand of CALJVJ010000175.1, from coordinate 3,422 downwards.
TACTAGCACCAATCACCAATCCCAAATCACCAGTCACTATTAATATTATGAAAAGATTTTTTTACCTTTTCTTATTCGTAGCGTTTGCTTATACTGTAAGTAATGCTCAACATGAAGCTCACTATACGCATTTCATGTACACGAAACAATTATTGAACCCCGGCTATGTAGGTTCTAAAGGAAGCCCTAATCTAATGGGCTTATACCGTAAACAGTGGATAGGATTTGACGGTGCTCCTGAGTCTCAGTTGGTTACTTTCAACACGCCTTTCTTTGACCCTAGAGTTGGATTTGGCATAGCGGTTTCTCGTCAAGTTACGGGTGATTTTACGGAATATCTTGGAAATATTTCTTACAGCTATGATATGATAAACCAAGATGGACTTAACTTGCGTTTGGGTATTATGGGAACATTAAAACATTTAGGTTTATCGCTTGGTCAAAATATTCGAAATCCCTCGGACCCAATTGCTAACCAAATTAGCAGTGGTGACTTTACCAAAGTAGGTGGTAATGTTGGCGCAGGGTTATATCTGAATGTAAAAGATGCTTATATTGGATTTTCTGTACCAAACTTGTTGAGAAGGGAAATTGGGAATAGCGATAATCCTGCGGAAGAACAACCACACTTTTATGGTATGGCTGGAGCTATTATTCCTGTACCGGATTCTAAATTTAGTATTTATCCAAATGTATTGTTTAAATATGTGGATAATGCTCCTTATTCTTTAGATATTAACTTGAGCGCTATTTATAATAAAATTTTCACTATTGGTGCTTCTTATAGACATGGTCAAGAAAATGGCGATTCCATTGACTTCTTAGCCAATTATCAAGTCAATAGACAATTTGGATTAGGTGTGGCATATGATTTAACGCTTTCTGATTTGAGCGACCACAATAGTGGTAGTATTGAAGTGATGCTTTCTTATATCTTTGGTAAGAAAAATCCTGATATGACCAATCCTAGATTTTTCTTTTAGTCCGAGTTTATAAATAAGTCCGATATTATTTGGTACTTAAGTCGCTATAAAAAACTTATTGAATTTCAATCGAACAATCCATGAAAAGATTAATCATATTTTTTAACTTTTGTTTGCTTTTCGCAAATAGTCTATCTGCTCAAAATGTTTTGAGTCCTGATATTAAGATAGAAGTTAAAAACGAAAAAACCATCAATAGTGGTTCTTTAGAATTTAGTCCTGCTTTTTACGAAAACGGAATTATTTTTATTTCTGATACAAAAGAAGGAATATCCGCTACGCCATTAAAGGATGATAAAATTGATAAACAAACCTTTCATATCTTTTTGTCTAGAAGAAATGAAGATGGCGAATTGAATAAAGCTACCCCTTTTGCCCAAGAATTGACTACGCCTTATCATGAAGGCCCACTTACTTTTAATACAACTAATAACACGGTTTATTTTAGTAGAAATGACTTTTTAGATGGCAAAATTGAAAAAGCATCCGACGGCGTAATCAAACAAATGATTATTTCTGCGGATATGGCTGCAGGGAAATGGACTAATGAGCAACGTTTGTCATTTAATGATAAAGAATTTGATTTTCATCACCCTTCTATTAATGTAGATGATAATGTGCTTTATTTTGCCTCTAACCGCCCTGGTGGTTTTGGAGGAACTGATATTTGGAAAGTAGAGAAAGTAGGTGATAGTTGGGGAGAACCTGTTAACCTTGGACCTGGTGTTAATACTGCTGGTACAGAAGGTTTCCCTTATATTCATGCTGACGGTACTTTATTCTTCTCCTCCAAAGGACATGATTCTAGTGGTGGTTTTGATGTGTTTTTCTCTAGAGAATTTGATGGTCAATATGTCTCTCCCGTAAATTTGGGTTCGAAATTTAATACAGGTTCTGATGATTTTGGTTTTATCATTGACCGAGATAAAAGAAACGGTTATTTTTCTTCTAACCGAGAAGGTGGAAGTGGACAAGATGATATTTATAGCTTTTTCGTAGATGAGGCTTTAGGAGAGGATGTATTTCAATACCCAGAAAACCACCCTGCTTTTTTAGCTTCTAATGGAACTATCAATGCACCTGGGGCGGATGGAGTAGCTAATGATGGCAATGGAAATAATAATGGTACTGGTTTTGGTAATAATAAAGTAACGCTTTTTGTTGCTGACCGATTGACGGGGCAAGAGTTGAGCGGTGCGACGGTGGAATATGTTGATTTAGAACAATTAACAAGTACAGAGATTGTCACGGACCAAAATGGCAATATCATCCAATTACTATCTTCAAGTAATGGAGATGTGGTGACGCTGTCTACGGAAGAAAATGCCATTACTGGATATACCAATGCAGAGGGGGCTTATGAATTGAAAATTGGTGAAGGTAACTACTTAGTAAATATCACTCAACCGGGGTATAAACCAAAACAAGTATTAGTGAATTCTTCTGAAAATCAGGGCGAATTTATGGTACTGATGGATAAGTCTACCAATTGTGCTCCGATTGACGGTTTTGTTATCAATAATTCAGATAACCCAGTTCCAGGGGCTAATGTAACCGTTCGAGAGTCTGGTGATTTGACAGAACAGGCAGTGACTGCTGCAGGCAATGGAACATTTTCTCTTTGCTTAGAATGTGGTAAATCCTATACGATTATAGTTGAGAAAAATGGTGAAAGAACTTCTCAGGATATTAGTGTAAGTCCAGATTGTAATGGTGGTCAATCTCAACAGATGACCTTCAGATTGAATACTGGTGGTGGTGGATTGGTCAGTGGAACAACCGTTCGATTAGAGCGAATCTATTACAACTTTAATGATGCATCTATTCGACCTGATGCCAAGGATGAACTCAATACCTTAGTGTCAATATTGGATGCCTATCCTACTTTACAAATTGAAATCGCTTCTCACACAGATTCTAGAGGTGGGTCTTCTTATAACCGACAATTATCTCAAAGAAGAGCGGATAAAGTCGTGGCTTATCTAGTGCAACAAGGTATTAGTGCTAGTCGATTGACCCCAGTTGGTTACGGAGAATCGGAGCTTTTAAATAGTTGTACAGATGGAAGCCTTTGTTCCGAATTGGACCACCAATACAATAGAAGAACGGAACTAAGAGTTAAAGAGTTAAATCAAGCTGTTGGTGTAGAGTATGTAACAAATGCGCCTGAAAGTGTCGATAGTGCACCCGCTTCGGTACTTAATGGCGGAGGTTCTAGTTCTTCTGGTTCTAGCCGACGCGGTAAATACCAAGTGGTAGCAGGCTCTTTTTCTAGTCGGTCTAATGCAGAAGATAGATTGTCTAGAGTCCAGCAATTAGGATTCGATGGGGCTAAAGTGGTCAGAGGTCCTGGTGTTGCTAGAAATGTAGTATTGGTTCAATCTTTTTCTGATTATAACTCCGCTAGACAGTTAGCTGATGAAATTGAAAATGTACACA
>CALJVJ010000174.1 GCA_937974625.1 uncultured Saprospiraceae bacterium | reverse complement strand
TTGAAAAAGGTTTGTGTAGAACCCTGAAAGGATTGAACTTAAATCGTTTATATTTTAGCGTTTTTACTATCTTAACCCTGAATTTAATTCGGGGCCATTCGGATTAGGCCCTTTTAGGGTTTGCTTAAAATAGACTTTATTCTAAAATGGGTTGTATAGAGATTAATTGAGGATTTTGGAGCTAATCAAGGCATGAAGAAGCAAAGCTTCTGAACCGCAAAGCGGATGGGTTGCCAAGAATAGCCTAGCTATTGTTCTATTTTTTAACATGAACAAAAAAGAAGATTCAGTGAATCTTTATTTTTGTGAACCGCTTGCGGGTGGGCGGCTAGAGCTTCAAAAGACCAATTTAATCGCTACAAGATTTTTTAGAATAAAGTCTAATTATTAGTCAAAAAAATGATTTACAGTTGGTTGGGAGAATAATTAATAACTAACTTACAAAGTACTACTGACCAGTTAAATAAGTTAAGTCATTATACGCTTCTACAATTTTTGGAATGTCTTGATATTCTATTCTTCGAGCAAGTAAATGGGGTTTATCCTTTAAGCAAATCTTTAAAACCCTTTTGTAGGATCTTGGGGTGACTCTCATGATGACCGTATCATCCTCACAGATAAAGTATCGAAAGTTATCTTCTTTGTTATAACGCTTGTCACCAGTTGTATCATATCGGTATAGGTTTAATGTTCCTTCAGTTAACACTTCTACAAAAACTTCCTTTTTTTCGTCATTTTGAATGGTCTTGAAAGTACGGTATTTCCCTTTTTTGTAAATACCAAAGGATTCAATAGTAGAAGCATGGAACGTTAGCTTATCTCCTTGATACCAAAATATGATAGTATTTGATTTACTATCAAGTCTTATTTTACCATAAAGCGTATCTCCCCGCATGGTTAAAAAGAAATCGTCTTCTTTTTGTGCCCATAACATTGATGATATTAAAAAAGCTATCGAAAATAGGAATATTATTTTATACATAACAATAAATTTTAAAGCTACTCAAATTAAAAAAGGAAGCTTATAAATAGAGAGACAACGGAAATTTATCCCATGATTTGACAGCTATTACATTATAACTTTCCAGTTATGGAGTAATTTTGGAGCGAATCATACATTACTCTATTATTTGTTAAGAAAATGGAGGGGACTTTTTATTCTCAAGCAGAAATAAGGAAATCAAGCATTTACTTCTAATAGCTAGTAATATTATTTTGCTTAAGTGGCACTACAAATATGGAGGAAGAATAGGAAAGAAGAAAATCTGTTTTTTTGTATTTTGTTATTAACAAATCAATGCTTTTTGAGATTTCCTTTTTCTTTTTGAATTTAAATTTGGTTGGTAGGACCCAAAAAGAATAAAAGAAGAGGGAGATATGTCAATCTAAAACATAATTTCAATTTCGCTAATTTTCAATATATTCCGACTTGTTATGCCCAAGAATTACAATTAAAAGAAGTTACGCAAGTGCTAAAAAGTAGAGAGTAGAAGTTATTGAACGTTATTCTAGGGGTCTATTGGAAAGTAGTTAGGGAAATTTAGTCTACAGTAACCTTAATAATTAAATAAATTACTGCCGAAAGTAGTCAAAAAATAAGCTTAACAAAAAAGCCCATCCGAAACAAGTCGAATGGGCTTTAATTTTATATCATAATTAGCGTAATCTGACACCAGACAGCAAAGCGGCCCGACACCCCTGCCTGCCGGCAGGCAGGTGACACCTAAAAATCTTACATATTCTCGATAATCGCATCACCAAACTCAGAACACTTCAATAAAGTAGCGCCCTTCATTAATCTTTCGAAATCGTAAGTAACGGTCTTTTTCTTGATAGCCGCTTTCATACCTTTTTCGATGATGATACCAACTTTCTTCCAACCCATGTAATCAAACATCATCACACCAGAAAGAATCACAGAACTAGGATTTACTTTATCCTGTCCAGCGTATTTAGGTGCTGTACCGTGCGTTGCCTCAAATACAGCTATCCCATTGTTATAATTGATGTTGGCACCAGGAGCGATTCCAATTCCACCTACAGCCGCAGCTAAGGCATCAGAAATATAATCTCCATTCAAGTTCAACGTAGCAATCACATCATACTCAGCAGGTCTTAATAAGATTTGCTGTAAGAAAGCATCTGCAATCACATCTTTAACGATGATTTCTTGCTTACCTTTCTTAATTACTTGCCAAGGTCCACCGTCTAAATCTTCTGCACCGTAAGCACTCTTAGCTAAATCATATCCCCACTTCTTGAACATACCTTCAGTGAACTTCATGATGTTCCCTTTGTGTACTAAAGTAACGGATTTCTTTTTCTTAGCAATAGCATAATCAATTGCTGCCTTTACCAATCTTTCAGTACCTTCTTTAGAAACTGGCTTCACACCAAGAGAAGCGGTATCAGGGAAACGAATACCAGTAACACCCATTTCGTCGATTAAGAAGGCCTTCATTTTATCATTCTCTGCAGTACCGTGCAAATATTCGATACCCGCATAAATATCTTCTGTGTTTTCACGGAAAATACACATGTCCACCAAGTTTGGCTTTTTGACAGGAGAAGGTACACCTCTATACCATTTTACAGGTCTAACACAAGCATACAAATCCAAAATCTGACGAATCGCTACGTTCAAAGAACGGAAGCCACCACCTACTGGAGTAGTTAAAGGCCCTTTAATCGCCACTAAGTGTTCAGCAATGGTATCAGTTGTTGCTTTTGGCAACCAATCCCCTTTTTTTCTTGCATTTGCTTTTTCACCAGCAAAAACTTCTTTCCAGTGGATTTTTCTTTTACCACCGTAAGCTTTTTCTACAGCAGCATCAAATACTCTAACGGCTGAAGCCCAAATGTCTGGGCCAATTCCATCACCCTCGATGAATGGGATAATTGGATTGTCTGGAACTTGTAACTTCCCTCTTCTGGAAAGGGTGATTTTTTCTCCGCTCATATTTTTTAAATTAATTATAAGTTGATTAATTATTGGTTGATTTTCAACGATTAAGCCGAAATCGTGGGCAAAAGTAAGTATTTATTAAGTCTCTGTCAATTCCATTTACTGGATTCTATTTAATTGGATAGGGCTGGTCAAACTTTGAACCCGACAAGCAGCTAGCAGCTAGCAACCAGTATCTAGTTCAATTTCGCCAAACTTTCCTCTAAAATAGCAATCTTGGCAACTGCATCTGCCTGCTTATTTCGTTCATTTTCAACGACTTTTGCAGGTGCATTATTCACGAATCGGTCATTACTTAGCTTTTTGTCAACAGAAACTAAGAATCCTTTCATGTACTCCAATTCTTTACTAATACGTTCTTTTTCTGCTGCTACATCAATTGTTAAGTTAAGCTCCACATAGAATTTCTCGGTACCAGAAATGAAGTTTACCGTATTTTCTGGCTCTGCTTTAGTAAAGTCAAGGCTTTCTAAAGATGCCATTTTTTGCAATAATTCTGTCATTCCTTGGATGCCAAAAAAGTCTTTTGCAGTCCCACTTTCTTGAACAAAAGCTTTCAATGGGTCATAACTCTTCAATTGATTCTTTTGGCGAATCTCTCTGATTTTGGTAATGGTATCTTTAACCGTTTCAAAATTTTTCAAAAAGGCAGCATCTACTTTTCCAGCTTTAGGATATTGACTCATCATACAATCCTCGCCATGCTTTCGGTCTTTCAATTGATGCCAAATTTCTTCAGTAACGAAAGGCATAATTGGATGTAAAACCGTCATCAAGGTTTCAAAAAAGTTGATAGCCTGATTATAAGTGGCCTTATCAATTGGCGAACCATAAGGAGGTTTGATAATTTCTAAGTACCAGCCACAGAAGTCTCCAAAAATGAATTTATACAAATCCATCGTTACTTCTGACAAACGGTAAGTCTTGAAATTACTTTCTATATCTGTTAAAATGTTGGACAATCTTTGTTCCATCCATTTTGCCGCCAAAGCGTTTACCTTTTCCAAATCTGGACTAACTGCGTTATCTGCAACTTCCCAACCTTTTATCAACTTGAGCGCATTCCACATCTTGGTACAAAAAGCAGCACCTTGCTCACATAATTTTTTATCAAAAAGTAAATCACCACCAGCAGGAGAACAAGACATCATCCCAAATCGAACGCCGTCTGCCCCATAGTCATCAATCAATCCTAGGGCATCAGGTGAATTCCCAAGAGATTTACTCATCTTTCTACCTTGCTTATCTCGTACCATTCCTGTGAAATAAACATCTTTGAAAGGGAATGTTCCTTTCCATTCATATCCCGCCATAACCATCCGAGCTACCCAGAAAAAGATAATATCCCATCCTGTTACCAGTACGCTAGTAGGGTAGTAATAGTCCACTTCACCGCCTTCTTCCATGCCATCAAAAACACTAAAAGGCCATAGCCACGACGAAAACCAAGTATCTAAGGCATCTTCGTCCTGTTTTAAATCCGTCATTTTAACCTGCTTTCCAAATTTAGCTTGCGCCAATTTTAAAGCATCGTCCGCATTCGTCGCTACAAAAGTTTCTCCTTTATAGTACCATGCTGGAATCTGATGTCCCCACCATAACTGACGAGAGATACACCAATCTCTAATACCATCCATCCAAGTATGGTAGGTATTTTTATATTTTTTTGGAAAAAATTCTATTTCATCTGTCATTACTGCCTCCAAAGCGGGCGCAGCAATTTGTTTCATGTCAACGTACCATTGCAATGACAATTTAGGCTCAACAACTGCACCCGTTCTTTCAGACCGACCGATACTTCCTTTATAAGGTTCTAGACGAACTAAATGGCCCGCTGTTTCCAAGTCATTTTTAACTAAATCTCTAGCTTCAAAACGGTCAACGCCAATGTGAATTTGTGCTTTTTCATTCAGCGTTCCATCATCAGCGATGGTATCAATCACTTCTAATTTATGGCGTAAACCTATTTCATAGTCATTAGGGTCATGTGCAGGGGTGACCTTCAATGCGCCCGTTCCAAAATCCATTTCTACATACTCATCAAATATGATAGGAACAGACCGGTTGATTAAAGGAACGATTGCTCGTTTGCCTTTCAAATGCGTATAGCGAGGGTCATCTGGATGAACCGCAATCGCTGTATCGCCCATAATGGTTTCTGGTCGCTTAGTAGCAATGGTTAACCAATTATAAGCTTCTTCTTTAGCAGTATATTCCGTTTCTAATTTTTGGAGCTGATTGCTGTAAGATCGGTAAGAAGATTTAGCATAAGTTCCGCTGCTCTTGACATTGGATTTATTCCTTTTAACAATTCTTCTAAGCTGTGTAATATCTCTTTGCAAACGGGCTAATTCAGTCGATGCTTCCCCATTATGGTCAATTTTATATCTTAAATGATACAAAAAGGAGTCTTCATCACTATGCAATACCTCTTCATTAGACAGTACCGTTTGGGCTTGTGGGTCCCAATTGACCATTCTCAAACCTCTGTATAATTTTCCTTTATTATATAAGTCAACAAAAACCTTGATTACTTGCTTGGAGCGAACTTCATCCATCGTAAAGGCAGTTCGGTCCCAATCACAAGAAGCGCCTAGTCTTCTTAGTTGCATAAGAATCTTACCACCATACTCATCGGTCCAATCCCAAGCATGCTTTAGAAACGCTTCTCTAGTCAGGTCACCTTTTTTGATACCTTGTTCTCGGAGTTTTCGCACGACTTTTGCTTCTGTAGCAATAGAGGCGTGGTCTGTACCAGGCACCCAACAAGCATTTTTACCATCCATTCTAGCCTTCCTAATCAAAATATCTTGGATGGTATTATTGAGCATATGGCCCATGTGTAGAATGCCTGTTACATTGGGAGGTGGGATGACGACTGTGAAAGCTTCTCGGTCATCAGGTTTGGAAGCAAAATATTTTTGCTCCATCCAATAAGGATACCATTTTTCCTCGGATTCTTTAGCGTTGTATCTAGTGGCTAATTTCATGATACGAATTTTATAAGTACAGGTGAAATTATTCACCTATGTGATATTTATTTTTTCTAATTCTAAGCCCTATTTTTAATCGATTTTGTTGATAAAAGTAGTAAAACAAAGCATTGACGGAGCTTTGGCAAAGAAAGTGCGAAGATAGTATTTTTTGCTACTAGCGCCAACCTTTTAAAGGCCCTTAAAAAGAAGGATTAGCAGGATATTTTATGCTTAACGCTAGTGGTAGATAAATGATTCCCTTCGGATTATTTATTAAAATATTTTAAATTTGTGAAGATTGACAGAATCACCATAATTAAGATGAAAAGTAAATTATTCAAAGCTTCCATTTATATAACCCTCCTCTTGTTGATATTAGAGCTCTATCGGTGGTATCTATGGGATATAGATGAAAGATGGACAGTATGGACTTTCCTTGAAAATAAAGCACACACGGGGTTATTATGGAATTTGCTACTTGGATGGATAGCGGTATTTGTAGGATGGCTAGTTTTTAAATCTCGAAATCAGATATTGACCAAATTTTTATCTTTAGTATGGATTTTATGGCTACCTAATACTTTATACATGGTTACGGATTTAAAGTATTTTAGAACTGATGGGGCAACCACATTATTACATGAAATCGTATTCTTTTCTTTGTTTGGCATCACAGGTATCTTACTTTTTGGGCTAGCTGTTCATTTAGTTTGGTTAAAAACTAAATTTAATAAAGCATGGTTAGGGATAATTACAGGTTTATCGATTTTTGGCGTAGTGATAGGTCGAGTTTTGAGGTGGAATTCATGGGACATATTTACTGATCCACAAAAAATATTATCCTTCTTCATGGATTTGTTTTGAGTATACGTTCCCAACGACAAATACAGCTAAAGGAATTAAAAAATGAGGCATCCGCATGATTGATTCATGGAGCCATTGTAATAAAACATAATCTAACCATTCCCAGTCAAAATAAGCCCACACTCTTGCGATAGTCGTTCCAAATCCCCAAAAAATAGCGTAGCTTAAGAAAAATTTTGCCCATCTCCAAGGTAAGAAAATACCAATAGCGACTATAAAATCCAAAATGCCTGCGATGGTTAAAAAGGTTTTAGCGGTATCTTCACTTACTTGCAAAATATTCATCGTCATTTCCATAAATTGAACAGGAATAGGGTAGTAGCCTAATGCATATAATCCATGGCAAGTAAAAGTTAAAGCGATGGCTATTTTTAAGAAAAGCAGCAATTTTTTGGTTGGGAAAGGAGATTTTTGTTTAGCCAACCACCATAAAAATATAGGACTACCAAACTGTAAAGAATATTCAAAAAATTGACCAACGCTAAAAAATCTTTCTTTGCAATAAAGTAGCGCAAGAGTAATAAGTCCTAAAGCACCCAGCAGTAGTAGGTGATGAAAAATCCGCGGTAACTGTTTGATAAACAAGGAAATAATCGCACAAAATAGATATAAACCACAAAAGCATTTTATGCTTGTGTTAATATTTTCATCTACCTCCATGCTAGTAATATAAGTCTCCCAATCCATAGAAAGCCATCGTTCAACAAAGCCACTCAGCCATGCTTCATCCCAAAGAAAAGCCCGAAAGGGGGCATCCCAATAAAGGTGTTGCCAAGCACGACCTAGGAAAACCGTAAATGCCGCAAATTGTATCAACCTATAAAAGAGAGTTGTTATTTTTTTATTTTCCAAGATGTATTTTAAAGCCAAATTAAGAAAGTTAATTCCAATCCCAAGCTACAATAGCCCATTCTTCTTCAGAGGTAGAGAAGATATCGATAGTTTCAAATCCCACTTTCTCATGCGCACGCATAGAGCGAGTATTTCTCGTAGCTATTTCCGTAACGATGCAATCAAAATGAGTAGACATTTCTATTTTTATCTTTTGATACAAACCATGAAATACGCCTTGTCCTCTATAATTTTTGTCAACACAGACTTGCCCCATCACAAAATAGGGTGTCTTTTTTAACGCTTTACCCTTATAAGTGAGTTGATTGATTTTATCAAACATCGGAGTTAAAACAGGAATTCGATTACCAAACTCCTGTAACATAACTAAAGTGTACCCAATAACCTTTTCTTCGTGTTTGGCGATAACATGTTGGAATTGTTCATTCATAGCCGTTAGGATATCGATATCATGATGGACCGTAACAAAGCCTTGGTCTTTAGCTTCGGAAGTAGAAATATTTTTGGGGAGGTTAATCCACTGAAGCTCAATAATTTGCTGAATATCAGCTGGACTAACAGCAGTTGTATATTGTATCAAAATTTATACATTTAGTCGAAAAAGAAAGGAAAAGTAAGCAATCTTTCTGAAATTTAAAAGACAGCGACCTTCCGAAGAAGACGCTGTCGTTATAGAGAGAATCATTAAAGGTTATTTTAGATAGATACAACAAAAAATAAAAGTAGAGCTATCTATTTATCTTAATATAAATAGGTTAATAATTTTTTTGTAAAAAGTAAAAAATAAATATATGAAAAGAAATAGTGTGGGACATTACAAATTTAAATAAAATCGCTTAAAATACAAAATGTGACATATTAAATTTGTTTTTTTTTTGTAAAAAAATATAGAAATATTTGGTAGGACCTAATAAAGAATCAAACAAAACCAGTATTATGTGTTGATTTAGCCTTGAAGGAACATTCATTTGATAATCCCCTAACATTCTGAATATGTCGTACTTTCAAAAATATCTTTTTTTAATCATACTGTTTTCTGCTAATTTGTTAGTTGGTCAGAAAGAAGTCATTCCATTGGCGGATATGAAATTTAGGAAAGGAGGGGATGTTTCAAAACTAGGAGCCAATTGTTATCAATTGACGAGCGACAGAGGATGGTCGTCTGGTGCCATTTGGTATCCAAGTCCAATCAATTTAGCCGAAGATTTTGAGATGGAAGTAGCGCTATTTTTAGGATGTAGAGATGAGGGAGCAGATGGTATTGTCTTTATTTTTAGTTCAAAACTGAGGATTGGTTATTCAGGAGAAGGTATGGGCTTTGCGGGCTTATATCCATCTTTAGGTATCGAATTTGATACCTATCAAAATCACCATCTAGGCGACCCCTCTAAAGACCACATAGCGGTAATGAGTAATGGACAAATAAATCATGTCAACTACGTTAATAATTTAGCAGGACCTATCGAGATGAGTAATAATCTAGAAGATTGCAAAAATCATAAATTAAAAGTCCTTTGGAAAGCCAAAGAAAAAGAGTTGTTAGTTTCGCTAGATGGTGCTAATATTATTGGTTTCCAGAAAAATATAGTAGCGGATATTTTTAATGAAGACCCAAAGGTTTATTGGGGATTTTCAGCGGCTACTGGCGGTAAAAGGAATGCACACAGAATATGCTTTGAGAAATTAGCTTTTGACGAATTGCCCAAACCGATTGCTTTTAATAAAAGCAAAGAAACTACCATATTAAATGGAGATATTACGACTTTAGACAATGTATTATTCGAGTCAGGAAAAGCGACACTAAAAAAAGGCTCAACGACAGAACTAACAAAGTTATTAGCCTTACTACAAGCGCATCCAAAACACCATATAGGTATATACGGGCATACAGATGCCATAGGTGATGAGCGGAAGAATGCGCAATTATCTCAAAAAAGGGCCGATGCAATTATAGATTATCTAGTTGCAAATGGCATTAATAAGAAAAGACTATCAGCCAAAGGTTTGGGAGAACAATATCCCATTTCGAGTAATGGTACTGCTGCAGGGCGACTAAAAAACCGAAGGGTAGAAATTTATCTTTATATCCCTATTCCTTAGAAAGTTCAAGAATCAAGCTCAAAAGTCACAAAATGCTGACAATTTTTTAATAGTCTCTTTTCAATGATTTAATCTAAATTTTTAAATTCAAAACCTAAAATGAAAAACCCGCCTGACTGTACTACAGGTAGGCTAAAAAGCAAGATTTAGTTCCATTCTTCTCAGTACCTCATAAACCATTTAACCTCATAAACCTCCTTACTTCTCACCTCTTTAACCTTTCCTTAATTTACAAATACCTCAAATTCTGCTACCTTTGTGGAGCTTAAATCCCTTTGAGCACAAGATTATTTATCCAATAACTTGGGATAGGGGACTAATTTAAAACAGTCATTTACCTAAGAGCTAAATTTTATTATGAAAAAAATACCATTATTCTTCTTTTTTGCGCTAATTATTTCGTCTCTCTGCGCCCAAAGTTTAACAAGTAAGATTGATTCAGCAAGTTACAGTGTTGGTGTCTTAATCGCCAAGAACCTAAAAAATCAAGGGATGGACACTATTGACGCACCTTCTATGGTCGCAGCAGTTACGGATATCTTCGCAGACAATGCTTTGAAAATTAGTCCAGAGCAGGCTAATACTATTTTCCAACAGTATATGCAGAAGCAGTCAGAAAAGTTGAATGCGGATAAAATTGCTGCTGGAGCAAATTTCTTAGCAGAAAATGCCAAAAGAGCCGAGGTAACGACCTTACCAAGTGGGCTACAATATGAGGTGTTAACAGCAGGTACAGGTCCAAAGCCAACTGCTAGTCAAAAAGTAACAGTTAATTACGAAGGTACATTAATTGACGGAACCGTTTTCGACAGTACTGATAAGCATGGAAAGCCAGCTACATTTGGTGTAACTCAGGTTATTCAAGGATGGGTAGAAGGTTTACAATTAATGGAAGCAGGGTCGAAGTGGAAATTCTATATTCCTTATAATTTAGCTTATGGGGAGCGAGGTTCTCCACCAACAATTAAACCATTCTCAGCGCTAATTTTTACAATAGAATTAATCAGTATTCAGTAAAAATAAGCTTTAGTAGTGGGGCAAAAATAAAGTCTACAACTTATAGAAGCCATTGCTTTAGCTCTCCAAAAGTTTCCTTACGGTCAACATTTTGGAGGATTAAAACAATTGCAAGTTGTACACTTTATTTTTCTTTCAACCCTTATAAATAATGATGAAAAAAGTCATTAGCATAAGAAATTAGGGAATAGCTAAGCTTTATAACTAAAAGGGCTTAGCTATTTTTTTGAAAAAAAATACCATTATTCTTCTTTTTTGCGCTATTTATTTCGTCTCTTTGCGCCCAAAATATAACAAATAATAATATGGATTCAGTAAGTTACAGTGTTGGTGTATTAATCGCCAAGAACCTTAAAAATCAAGGTATGGATGCCATTGATGCGCCATCCATGGCGGCAGCAGTTGCCGATGTCTTTGCAGACAATGCCTTAAAAATTAGCCCAGAGCAAGCGAATACTATTTTTCAGCAATATATGCAGAAGCAATCTGAAAAAAAGAATGCGGATAAAATTGCGGATGGTAAGAATTTTTTAGCAGAGAATGCTAAAAGAGCGGAAGTAACGACCTTGCCTAGTGGTCTTCAATACGAAGTTTTAACAGCAGGTACAGGTGCTAAACCGAATGCTAGTCAAAAAGTAACCGTTCATTATGAAGGTACATTGGTTGATGGAACAGTGTTCGATAGTTCTTACAAGCGAGGGCAGCCAGCTACTTTTGGTGTAACACAGGTTATCCAAGGATGGGTAGAGGGTTTGCAATTAATGGAAGAAGGAGCGAAGTGGAAATTATACATTCCTTATGATTTGGCTTATGGTGAGCGAGGTTCTCCACCAACAATTCAGCCGTTTGCTGCGCTAATTTTTACAGTAGAATTAATTAGTATTCAGTAAAAAGAGGAGTCAGAAGTCAGATAAGTCATTGGTTAAAAAACAAAAGTCATTAGTGTTAAATTACGCTAATGACTTTTGTTTTTTATCCTCAAACCGTCTTCGATTGTCGAACCGTCTGGGTTTTAATTTTAGACGAACTTTTTTTTTGGTAAGAATTAAAAAAACTGTCCCAACGCATTTTTAATACGCCAAAAACGGCTTCCTTTATAATGCCATTTGACATTTTTGATATACCTTCAATTCTATCGGTAAAGGTAATCGGGACCTCTACTATCTTATAGCCCAAACTCTGGGCAGCATATTTCATTTCTATTTGGAAGGCATAGCCTATAAAACGAATCTTATCTAAGTCTAAATTTTCCAACACTTCTCGTCTATAGCAGACAAAACCTGCAGTAGGGTCATTGACATTCATCCACGTAATCAACTTTACATACCAAGAAGCACCATAAGAAAGAATCAATCTATCCCAAGGCCAATTCACACATTTTCCACCTTTAATATATCTTGAACCAACAGATAAGCCGTTTTTACCATCTAAGCAAGCAGCTCTTAATTCAATTAATTTTTTGGGCGGGTGAGAGAAATCAGCATCCATTTCACAGATGAAATCATATTTTTTCTCAATACCAAACTTAAAACCACGAATATAAGCAGTACCGAGACCAAGTTTACCTTGTCGTTCTATTAGATGTAAGGAATCCTTGTATTGCATCTGCATTTCTTTTACAATCTTCGCAGTACCGTCAGGGGAACCATCATCTACAATCAATACATGAAAGGGTGTAGTCAAAGAAAAGACAGCTAAAATAATATTAGCAATATTCTCTTTTTCATTATAGGTTGGTATGATTACTAAACTATCAGACAAACATCAGGAATTTACAAATGGATTAAGTTATTGAGTAGTACTCATAAATCCATTTCGTTACTCAAAAAAATATTCGTTAATTGTATTTTTCAAAAAAAAGTAATTAGTTGAAAAATTACGCCATTTTTTTACTAACATGAACTATTGTTTAACAAAAACATAAAAGTAAAAAAATATCACTTTTGTTCAATGATACGATGGTATTATTTACAAAAAACGAACCGTTTCATTTAAATCGTATGACTTCTTCAGATTATTACAAAAATATTGGTTTTGAAAATAATAAAGAGCCAAGGAAAAGTTAATGACAATCGGTTCTTAGATTTTGGAATAATACGCTTTTCAACAAGAAAGGTTAAGACATTTTGGTTATATTTTTGTATTGTTTAATATAAAGTAGAGATAATTTGGGTCTAGTCCTTTTTTACAACCATAGTTACGCCTCAAATCCACCTAGATAAATTAGTTTTAAGGAGTTTTAGCCCTTATTTTTGTAAAATAAAAGATATCTGGCTTTTGATAAGCATTGTTTTTTATAAGACAATTGGATATTTTATTTTGCAAAAGTTAGGGAAACTTTCTTTTGATATTGTTGAAACCAAATAAAGTAAAGTTCTAAACCTTTATAACAAAAAAAATCAGTCATGAATAAAAAATCAATTTTATTAGCCGTAGCGACCTTCCTAATTTTAGGTGGCATTTATGCATTCTCTGTAGCCCAATCAACTACAGCATCAATAGACGATACCAAAATAAAGTGGTATACGCTAGAAGAAGCAGTAGCAGCCAACAAAACCAATAAAAAGAAATTTGCGATAGACATCTACACCAGTTGGTGTCATTGGTGTAAGGTCATGGATAAAGAAACGTTTACCGACCCCACAGTTATCAAATATATGAATGAGCATTTTTATGCCATCAAATTTGATGGAGAGCACAAAGAAAATATTACCTTCCAAGGTAAAGATTATAAGTTTGTCAATGCAGGAAGGCGAGGGATTAATACCTTAGCTTATTATTGGTTAGATGGTAGAGCAGCCTATCCGACCATCGTTTATTTAGATGAAGCTTATAAAAAGATAAAGGTTTCTCCCGGCTTTAAAAAGCCAACTCAAATGTTAGGGGAACTTAAAGCGATTGAAGCAACAGCTTCTGTAACGGGAGATTAAGAAAATACACGATTTCTGGACGAAATGCCGTAAACCGTAGACATTATTCGAAGATTATGCTATTGTTGAAAAGCTGACGAGTAAGGTCATTTTTTAGCAATGTATTAATTTTCGAATAATGTCTCGTGTATTAACCATTATTAACAAGACGCACATTTCACTAATTCCACTTTCTCTTCTCGGCAAGACCTAATGCCTACTTCTTCTTTCCATTTATCCCCATCATTTTTCACCTTGTATTCATAAGACCCTTCATACATATCTATACAAAGCGTAGAAAAGGCAAGAACTTCCATTTTATGGTTATCAATTTCTACTTTAGCTGTTTTTCCTTCAGGGTTGTGAAAGCAAATAGACCCTACGGAGAATTGCTTACAGTTTGGTGTTAAAACGCCGTCAAAAGCTCTTTGGGTTTGATAACAGCTAGTAAAACTAATGCTTAGGCAAAGGAATACCAGTAGCATTCCGCGATGCAAATTTTTCATGTCGATGATTTTTTATATTATTTTTTGAAAATTGGGTAATCACTTTAAAGATGCTAAAAATTAGGGTTTACCCTCACTTCGATTTTTTTTAGCTATTTTTTTATCATTTTTAAAGAAAAAATTAAAAAAAAATATTTTTTGCAACAAACGGCTACATTTCTGCACCAATAGTTAAAAACATCCTATTTGTGAAGCAAACCAACAAACATGAATCAATAAAAAAAGATTAACGCATACCATTATGTTAGATATTCAAAATGTAACCAATCGAGCGAATGTCGCTTACAAATTTTATAACCCTAGACGAGAGAACATAGACGTATCTACCCAAACAGGCTTATTTCCTAATTTTAATTATCGAATAGAGTTTTAAATTTTTTACACATAGTCACCTAGTATAAACACATAGAATTCATAGTTTTAATGGCAAAACAAATATTATTGCTATGTGAACCAACTTGTGACTATGTGTAAAGGTATTATCTATCAATTGATACCACAGATAATTGAAGGAACATAGATAATAGAATATCGATTGTGTTTACAACTATCTGTCGTATATAACGAATTCATAGTTCATCATTCATCGTTCATCGTTAAATAAAAATTAATAATATTTGAATATAAATTCTGACTTCATATATGGTGGCTTTTGCTTAATTTTGCGCCTCAAAAAAATAATATATGATTTCAGTCAATGATGTAGCAGTAGAATTCAGCGGAAGGACCCTTTTTAAGAATGTCTCTTTTGTGATAAATCCTGAAGATAAGATTGCCCTAATGGGAAAAAATGGGGCAGGAAAGTCTACCATGATGAAGATTATCGCAGGGGTAGACAAGGCAACGAGAGGAGGCGTACAAGCTCCGAAAGATGCGGTCATTGCATACTTGCCACAGCATTTATTGACGGATGATAACAGTACTGTTTTTGAAGAGACCTCTAAAGCTTTCAAAAAGGTATTTGAAATGCGGGATGAAATGGCGCGTTTGAATAAAGCATTAGAAACAAGAACCGATTATGAATCAGCAGAGTACTTAGCTATTATCAATCAAGTGACAGACTTGGGCGAAATTTATTATTCTATAGAAGAGGTTAATTACGATGCGGAAGTAGAAAAAACCTTAATGGGCTTGGGGTTCAAGCGAACAGATTTCCAACGACCGACCAGTGAATTTAGTGGAGGATGGAGGATGCGAATTGAATTGGCAAAAATATTATTACAAGAGCCAGATTTAATACTATTGGATGAGCCGACCAACCACATTGATATAGAATCCGTTATTTGGTTAGAAGATTTTTTAATCAATAAGGCAAAAGCAGTATTGGTAATTTCTCACGATAAGGCGTTTATTGATAACATTACGAATCGGACGATAGAAGTCACGATGGGTCGGATTTATGATTATAAAGCCAATTATTCTCATTACTTACAATTGCGAGAAGACCGTCGCCAACACCAATTGAAAGCCTTTAAAGAACAACAAAAATTCATAGAAGACAGCAATCGATTTATCGAGCGGTTTAAAGGCACTTATTCAAAAACGAATCAAGTAAGTTCTAGAGAGCGGATGTTAGAAAAGTTGGAAATTATAGAAGTAGATGAAGTGGACAACTCTGCTTTGAAACTTCGGTTTCCACCTTGTAATCGGTCAGGAGATTATCCAGTATTAGTCAAGGAATTATCAAAAAGTTACGGAGACCACGTCGTTTTTAAAGATGCCAATATGACCATCGAAAGAGGGGAGAAAGTTTCTTTTGTAGGTCGAAATGGAGAAGGGAAATCCACTTTAATCAAAGCCATTATGGGAGAGATTGAGTTCCAGGGGCAATGCGAATTGGGACATAATGTACAGGTCGGATATTTTGCGCAGAATCAAGCATCTCTTTTAGACCCCAGTTTGACGGTATTTGAAACAGTTGATGAGATTGCTAAAGGAGACATCCGTAGTCAGTTAAAAAATATTCTTGGTGGATTTATGTTTAGCGGAGATGATATTGATAAAAAAGTATCGGTTTTATCAGGAGGAGAAAAGACCCGTTTGGCAATGGTAAAATTATTGCTAGAACCAGTTAATTTATTGATTCTGGATGAGCCAACAAATCATTTAGACATCAAATCTAAGGATGTCCTCAAAGAAGCCTTAAAAGCTTTTGATGGTACCCTGATTTTAGTTTCTCACGATCGTGATTTCTTACAAGGACTTTCCAAAAAAGTATTTGAATTTAAAGACAAAAGAGTACTAGAACACTTTGAGACGATTGACGATTTCTTAGTGCGTAATCGAATGGAGAATTTGAAAGAGATTGAAATGAGTAAGTGAGGTGAGTTCAAGAATCAAGTTTAAGGGGCGGAGCAAATGTAATTGTATTGAATAAAGCGTTGTTATTTTGAAAGTAATGCTGCGGGTAATTTTATGGTAAAAGTAGAGCCACCGATTTCATTATTGGACAAGGAAATACTCCCATCATATAAATTTAAAATTTCAGAAACAATATAAAGCCCCAGTCCTGCCCCTGCATAGACTTCGTGAACGTGCAGTTTTTTGAAGGGTTGAAAGACAAGCGACTTAAACCTATCTTCTATACCAATTCCATTATCTGCGAAGGATAGGAAGAGATGATTTGCCTCTATTTTACTACTTACTTGAATAATTTTTTTGACCTTTTTATTAAATTTCGCTGCATTTGAAAGTAGGTTGGTTAAGATTAATTGTAAGTGTTGGGTTCGAAAATTGATAGCAGGTAATTGCTGATAGTGAATCTCAACGTTACCATATTGAGGTTCAATTTCATGATGTTCGATATGAGAAATGATAGCTGCTAAGTCAATAGTATTAGTAGGCTTTTCTGCCTGTTGACCTATCGTTTTTAGTGTTGAAATAGCATCAACTAGTTCATTCATTCGATGTCCTGCCTTTGTTGCCATGTCTAGGTAACCATCTACTTCTTCTTTATTGTCACTTTGTTTGGCTAAGCTCACAAAGCTAATAACTTGCCTAGTAGGCGTCCGCAAATCATGAGCCGCAAGGGTATTAAACATCTCTAAGCGGGTATTTTGATTATTTATTTTTTCAATATTATCTTCAGCATTTTTTAGGGAACGTTGAATTCGATTGATATACCCCAACACGTTATTTAAAATCAGGCGAGATACGACGAAGGTACTAACAAGTACAAAACCAAAGTTAACGAAGGCACGATTGGGCATAATCGGAGCATCTAACCAAGGGCCAACTTCATTAGAATAGGATCGGACAAAAACATAGGAGGTAAATATTACGATGTTAAACAACAAAGCTAACCACCAAGACAAAAGGGTGGATGCACTACAAAAAGAAACAAGAATTAATAATGGGTGAATTTCCATATCAAACCCACCTAGAAGAGAAGTAAAAAAGATTAAGGCACAATTCAAACTTAGAATATAAATAGAGGCTAAGCGTCTTAAGCCAAAATGATTTAATACGAGTGTGCCGATACTTAATAAGATAATGACTAGATACAATAAAGAAACGCTACTGCGATATTTAAGGGCATAAATCAAAAAGTAAATAAACAAAATAGAGGCGGATAGAACCGCAATCGTATTCGTAAAATATTTGGCATACCTAATAATTTCACTTTCGTGGTCTTTAATACCAATTCTTAAGACCTTATCGACTAATGCTTTAAACCTATCTATATAAGATTTGATGGTCATTGATAAAAGATTAATTCCATTTAAAATGGAGTAGGAGGGAAAGATGAAAAGAATTTTAGCAGCGTCTAAGCACTGTCTACCATTACCTATAGTAAAAGGATGAAAATAACTTCAGATGCTTCTGAGACGAAGTTACTTTTATCGAGTTCCTTAACCATTTTACGGTCTGGTAACAGTACCCTAAAATTAAGAAATGGCCTAAAAATTTTTACTAAAAGAAGGGGGAGGGAGAAGGAGATATAAATTCTATCCCAAATTCAGTACCAAAAATTAGAATGATAAAGAGAATGGAATGTTTAAAAGAAAAAATCAGCTATTCCTAACCTTCTGCAATATATTCATCCAAAATTTCTTCCAAATTTGGCTTGGGAAGCAATCCTTGATAACGTTCCACCACTTGTCCTTTGTTGACAAACATAATGGTTGGAATGGACTTTATCTTGAAATGTTGACTTAATTTTGGGTTGTTTTCTGTATTCACTTTAACCACTAGTGCCTTGCCGTCATATTCCTCAGCTAACTCATCTATAATTGGACCGAGTACCTTACAGGGGCCACACCAATTGGCATAAAAGTCTACTAGTACAGGAATCTCAGATTGAGCGACCAATTCATTGAAATTGGCATCCGTAGCTTGGGTGGTTTGAAATTTAGGTTTCTTTTTTCTCCAAAACATAGGTCGTTTATTTAAAGCTTAATCAATGACATTTGTACTAAAATTTTCCCTTAGATAACGCTCTAAGGGTTTTCAAATCCTTGGAGCGAATAAGGTCTAATCTTTATAAGAAACGTTACACAGAGGGTCAAAGTTTTAAGAAAATCGGTGGAATAGGATAAAGGGTCTTGAAATATACCTACCTTGATTAGAAATGATGTATTAAAATAGAATTATGGAAGCACTTTTTAATTATTTTGAACAATTCCAGAAACTATCCACCGCTGACAAGCAAGCGATTGCGGCGACCTGTTCCATTAAGAAAGTAAAAAAGAATGAGATTATAGAGGCTGTAGGAAGTGCTTCTACGACTATTTATTTTTTGAAATCAGGGATTGCAAGAACTTTTTATTACAAAGAAGGGATAGATGTAACCGAATACTTTGCTTTAGCAGGAAATATTGTAGCTAGAGCCCAAAGTATATTGACGCGTAAGGCTTCTGCAAAAGCCATTCAAATAATAGAAGCAGGAGAATTAATAGCTATCAATATGACTAAGTTTTTCCAATTATTTGATACTTTTCCTACTATAGAACGATTATTTCGAAGGATTCTAGAAGCATCGTATTTGGACATCATTGAACGACTTGAAAGCCTTCAATTTCATTCCGCCAAAGAGCGATATGTTGCTTTACTAGAGGATATGGAGCTTATTCAAAAAGTGCCTTTGAAATATATTGCTTCTTATCTAGGCATTACTCAAGTTTCTTTAAGTAGAATCAGAGCAACTTATCATTCGAACGCAATGCTCAAATCATAGTGCTAAGTCTATTATTTATCATTTGTTAAAGGAATAGTTGTAATTGTAATCGACCTTTGTCTTTTCTACCTAAAAATATACTAGGAAATGACAACTATTAAAGAACGAGTTTACACCAGACAAATCATATTTGCAGGCATGCTTTTATTTGCCTTTGGCCTATTAAACGGTATGGCTATTCCTTCTTTTATCAATCCCAGATTAGGGCTATCAGCCCACCTTTCTGCTTTGCAGCATGGTTTGGTATTAATAGTATTTGGATTGATTTGGAATCGATTACAGCTCTCTGATAAAGGGTTGAGGTGGTGTTACTGGTTAAGTGTTTATAGCATGTACGGCATCTGGATAGGTCTAGTATTAGGAGCCACTTGGGGGACTATTTCAGGAACACCAATGGCTGGCGAAGGGTTTGGTACAACGGCAGGAAAGGAGGCGATTGTCAATTTCTTCTTAAATACTGGAGCGGTTGCAATTGTAATTGCAGCAGGACAAATTTTGTATGGACTAGCTAAAAGGCCTTAGTCGTAAGGGATTATAGCTATCAACTTACCATTGGACAGGTTTGGGCAATCACAGGATGATGCTATACTTGTTGCTTTTATCGGGAAATCTCATTTCAGACCAAATACTTCTCGATTTACTGATAATAACCTCTAATTACTTCCAATAAGCTCTAATAACTATTAATTTTAGAGATGCTGTTTAGTTCGTATTGTCTAATTCATCAAGCTGCTTATCAATTCTATTTTCTATTTTTTCTTTAAGTTCTTTTGTTTTTTCTATTTTCTTTTCTAGTTTTTGTTTTAGCTCCTCATTGTTGACAGATTTTAGTTCTTCATTTCCTTTTTCAATCTTTTTTTCTACTTCGGCTAAGAGTTCTTTCTTTTTTTCGATGACTTCGGCTTCTTCAGCTTTATCGAAAATTAGATTTTCAGGCGTGTTTTCTTCTAATACTTCTTTATTTGTCGTTCTATATTTTTGAGGAATAAAGATGGTTTCTCCAACCTGTTTCTGATTCATAAAATTTGGAGAAACAATTTCTATACCTGCCTTATGAAGGGAATCAATGACATGTCCAGTCAATCTAGATTTGGCACTGATAATAGACTTCACATTTTCTAATAAGCCGTGTATTTTATAAACAATAGAAAAATCTCCTAGGGACATAATATGTACAAAAGGCTCTTTCAATCCACAGTCTTTGGCCGCTTGCAAAAGTGCTTCTTCAATTTTAAGTCTATTGACATCATAGCCCAAAGAACACTCCACGCTGATAATGGTCCCAGATTGTCTAGTTACTTTGACGGAGTTAGTTGCCAAACTCATATTTGGTAGGGTAGTGAGGTCTCTATCAATTGTCTGAATTTCTGTATGAAAAAGCCCTTGTTCCGTTACTCTACCAAAAATGCCATTCACTTCAATGAAATCCCCTGGTTTAAAACTTCTTCTTGATTTTAAAGCGATTCCTGCCAATGCATTCCCGATAAAAGTAGTGGCACTCAGACCAAGTACTGCTGACAAGACAATCCCAATTAGACTGGTTACCTGCCCTTTCTGGGCAGGACTCATTGGCAATACAAGAATGACACTAATAACTCCAATGAGCACAATTGTAAAGAGTATAATTGATTTAATAAGAGCTTTGTCCGTTTGTCCTTTTGCCTGTCGGTCTAATAATCTTTTAGCAAAAATATAGAGACCCACAAAAAATAAGGTGGTTAATACCATAGGGTACCAACTATTGAATATCTGCATTAAAATTTCCATTATTGAGATTTAATGTTCCTTAATATTTGGGGCTAATCTTTTGCAAATTTAACAGATTATTTATTAATATATTTTGACAAATCAGAAGTAAGAATCTCCATCAGTTCTTTTTCATTATTAGGGCTAGTTTCGGTGAAAACAAATCCGAATACAGGGAATTTAGTAATAGATAAGGGGCGTATTAAAACAGGTTTTTCAAAATCCTTCGCCAGTTTTGCATAATCAAAACTGGTGATGTTTGCAGGTGGGATACCAGAGCTATTGTTTAAAATAATGATGCTCATTTTTTTATCTTCTTTGCCATTAAAGAGTTGCTCCCAATTAGGTTGTTTATTTTTAGCAAAACATTGGTAGGAATTAAAGCCTAAGGTGATGCCGAGTAAATCACCAGTCGTACACCAACCACCAAATCGTAAAGGATTTATTTCAATAGGGACTATTTTTCCAGTTTCATCAATTCTAATTTCAGCATGAGCTGGAAAATTGCTTAAATTTAATGCCTGTCCGATTGTATTTAAAAAAGATTCAATGGCTACTTGATATTTCAAAATGATGGCTTTGGAAGTAGAATAGACTCTATCACTCGTATCTGTCCCAGAGGAAAAAAGATGGTGCATGACGTTTAGCAAAACCACTTTTCCTTTGTCGTCATGATAATAATCTATGGCGTATTCTTCTCCTGGGATATACGCTTCAATAATGAAGTTGGCAGTATTTAAAACACTCGAAGGAAAGATACTTTGGAGGTTTTCGGGGTGTAATTCTTTTTTTGCCTTAAGCCAATCTGTTTCATTTTTTATGATATGAACGCCAATGCTAAAAAAGCCAATAGAAGGTTTGATAACAAACGGAAAGTTGATATCGGTAAGAGATAATTGGTGAATCTCCTCCAACGATATTTCTTGGAAGAAAAAGTCTGGATATAAATTTTTGATAACCGTCCTAAATTTTACTTTATCTTTTAAGACCCTGATTTGTTGAGCTAAGGTAGTTTCGCCAAGATGTTCCTGTATCCACCCCAGAGCATTTTCCGAATTGGAATATATTGGTAGTTGAGGATTGTTTTTAATCCTAATCACCGCTTGCGCTTCCGAAATCCAAGCTAAATTTTCATCAGGAATGAGTTCTTTAGCGACTTTGGTAGCGATGATGTTGAAATTATTAGCTTTTATAGTCTCAATCAGGAATTCAGAAACAAAGGGTTTGTCTATTAGGAACATGAGTTGTTATTAATGGCAGATAGTTATTTTCTATTAATATTTAGTTGTCGGGTAATTTTTTAGAAAATGGTGCCTATTCTGTCGATATTAATTCAGACATTTTAATCGGTTTCCACAAAGGTAAAACCTTGATTGTTCGATTTTTAGATAAATTATTTGCTTCTACTATCTCAAACGCTTTTCCTAAGTCACCACCATACAACCACTTAAAAAGTACCGAAGTCGTTTTAAGTCCTTTGGATAATGGAACGGTAAAATCATCCCAATGAATTGGCACTAAGACTTCGGGGTGGACAGCATCAATGACATGGGTTTGGTAATCCTGATTATAAGCATCGTCCATGGATTCTAATCCAGCAATTGATAAAAATAAGATGTCTGCATCAAAAGTAGGAATAGCTTCTTTTTTATATCCAGCACTCCCTTGAACCACAAATTTGGTGGAATCATGCTGAATCAGTAGCGTATAGCTGATGCCTTCTTTATAGTCATAGATAGATGCAGGCGTAACAATTGGCGCTTCAATGTCTTGGTCTAGCAAACGTGCTCGTTGTGCTTCATCAGGATATTGCCAATGTCTAGAAGCAATAAAGGTCAATTTAAATTTGCCAATAGCAATCGGAGTATTTAATGGAGGAATTTGCATTTGTTCCGCAGGTAAGCCATAGCCTTTACCGATATTTATGGTAGAAGAAGAACCTAACAATTTTGCACCTGTCATTTCTGCTACCAAACCTACATCCATTGCGTGGTCAAAGTGAGAATGTACGGGTATCAACGCATCTAATTTGGTGATATTTGCCCTTTTTAAATCGGCTATAATCATTTGCCGATTTGGACTGATTTCGCCACTTAGTAATTCAGGAGCACCAGGTCGACTAAAGAACCCATCCGTTAAAAGGTGCGTTGTTCCATCGCTGAAAAGTAGATTGGTATTCCCTAAAAATTGGACGCTTAGCTCGTTGGAGGCTGGTTTGCTTTTAGGTGCTATTAAATATTCTGTTAATTGCTGAGGAGTAGGCCGAATAGTAATTAAAATAAAAAAAAGAAGTATTGGAAATAGGATTAAAAATAAAAGTGCTTTTTTCATTGTTTTAGACTTGTGCTTCAAAACTAATAAAATTCCAGAAATATAGCGGGAAGGAGGAGGGCTAAAATTTTTAGGATGAAGTTAAGTCCCGCTATAAACAACAAAAGGCCACTCTTTTCAGAGCAGCCTTTTGACTTATTTATTGCAGTATATCCATTTATTCTTAGAACTTACCATTGGTGTTCTTTCTCTCACCTTCAGGAATAATCGTTTCCATCACATCCCAGTGTTCAGCTACTTTTCCATTTTCGACTCTGAACAAATCATAATAAGCAGTAGGTTGTCCTGCAAATTTTCCTTCACTCATCGTTAAGACAAAATTACCTTCTCCTAGTACTTTATGGACTTTATGGTATTCCATTGTTACACCTTGCTCCGCCATCGCTTGAAGAGCCGCACCTAAGCCGGATAAGCCATCCCCGATGGAGGGATTGTGTTGGATATAGTTATCGCCATCAAAATAATTAGCTACTTTATCCATTTGCCCTTTGACCAAAATAGTATTTACAAAATCTTCAACTAAAGCTTTATTTGCCGCTGTTTTTTCTTTATCGATAATGTCCGTACTTCCGTCAATTTGCGAGCGACCACTTGGGTTAGCAGGCTTGATTTCAATTAAGTTATCCCAATGTTCTACTATCAATCCGTCTTCAAAACGGAAAACATCAAAACCGATTTTTGGACCAAAAAAGTCATATTCAGTTTGGGTAAACACATAGTCTCCATCTTGGAAAGCTCTGATTACATTGGCTTTAAATCCTCCAGGAGGCGCGTTTTGAATCACTTCTCCAAAGCCAGCAAGGCCATCTCCAACAGCTAAATTGTGTTGGATATAATTAGCAGGATTGATATACGATATAGGGGTTTGGTCGCCTGTATTAAAACTATTAAGTAGGGCGACAACTTTTTCTTTTTTAGTCAATTCCATTTTTTCTGTTTTTTTTGTAGGTGAATTTGAATTAGTAACTTTAGAGGGTGAACAACTGCTTAAAATGAATACAATTAGCACAAAGCAGTAAGTTGATAGAGACTTCATTGTTTATTAGATTTTGTTGATTCTATTTCATATCCAGTGAATCAGTTGTTTCGATTCTAATTTTTTAGAGCTACCCATCCGCATTTCGATTTATGCGTTCGGGTTCATCTCTGGTCAGAAAAATCAAATTGACTACTTGATTTGGAACAGAATGGTTTTGTTAAAATGATGATGCAAAGATGCGGGGATAATGAAGTCAATTCACTATACAAAAAATCCTAATGACTGTAGAAATGGGAAAATGTGAGAAAAGCAATTGAAAAGAATAAAGAGGAGATTGATGTTTACCTTTAAAAAGTAGCCCTAAATTGTTCAGGCGTCATTCCAACTTGCCTTTTAAAATACTTATAAAAATTAGTCGTTTCAATAAACCCAGAATTATAAGCTACTTCCTTAATAGAAAGGGGCGTATTGATAAGTAATCGTTTGATTTGCTTGATGCTAATTTCATCAATAAATTCTTTTGCGGTCTTATTGACAATGTTTTTGGAGATAGTATTGAGTGTTTTGGTGCTAATCGTCATCATTTTTGCATAATCAGCTACTCGAACGGTCTTCGTTACATTATCTTCAATCAACTTTTGAAAGTTAATAAACTCGGACAAATACTTTTTATCAACAATAATTTGATTGCCTTTTGATTTGATTCGATAGAGTTTGGTAATCAAAATATGTAATTCGCTTCTGATAATACCTAGGGCATAGTCATCCATTAAATTAAAGTATTCATTATTTATTCGACCAAGGATGTTAGAAATAGTTTGATAATCTATTTCTGATAACTGTATTTTTGGGACACCTAATAATTCATTGAAAAGCTGCAAAGACTTTTGATTCTCTTGCTTTTCAAGGTAACTGACCAAAAAGTTATCTGTAAAAAGCAAGCTATATCCCTTAATATTTTTACTTCTGAAAAATTTATGAATTTGGTCTTTTCTAATAGTTAATAAAGTACCTTTCTCCAATTTGTAATCTGTAAAATCAATGGTATGATATCCTTGTCCTTCGGTAATAAATATAAGTATAAAGAACTCCACCTTATGTAATTGCTCAATATTGTGGTCTAAATCGGTTCGGCCTAAAAGTTCTTCTAATTTCACCATATCAAATGCGGAATTAGGATTTAATTGATTATTGAACTTTATTTTAACCGTTTTTTCTTTCATTGTTTAAAGGCAATATTGGTATGAACGATAAATTTTACTTAGAATGATACGTTTCGTATTTGTCATAAGATAAGGTTGATTTCAATTTCCACTGAAAGGAGTTCCAAAAATGCCAACTGCAAGTTCCGCCCAGATTAAAAGGAAAATTATCAATACCATAAAAGCGAGAAGTAAACTTATTGAAGGCCTTTTTATCTTTCTAATTATCAAATCTAAAATTAAGCCTGTAGAAAATAACAGGAAGCCAGCAATAATAAAGTCTAAAATACCCCAATTTACCTCATCCGTAAACTGCATGGCTACTAAGGGGACTAATAAAATTGACCCTACTACAAATCCGATTAAGCGTAATCGTTTGTTCATGATTAGGGAATTAGAGACTTGTATGGCAATACAGGTTATAATTTTTATTCAATAGTCCTATAGACACAATAGAAAAGGAGTAGGCAATTTAATAAATAGATAGGAGTCTATTTGATTTTACTGGAATTTTTTTCAGGTCTAACCGTGTACCGCAGACCGAGAGTCGTGCACTAAAAAAGTTTGTTTTCCTGATTTTCTATAAAATTTATTCCGCTTCACGAATTTTTTCACTTTCTAAATCAAAACAAAGGGCTGCTTTTTTTAAGCCAAAAATTCTACCATTTAATGCTTCATAGTTGGCATACAGGTTACCATTTTTTCTAAAAGCTTGCTGAATGCCTTTTTCTCGGCCCATATCAAGATTTAATTTTTTAAATAGTTCGCCTGTAGGGTACCATTTTTTTTGTTCACCGTGCAGTTTTCCTTGATAGAAATTAAGTTGAGCAATCAAGATATGAGGAGCATCCGAGGACCACATTTTTTTTTCGCCATGTAATTTACCTTGGTGGTAAGTTTCCAACAGTCTAGGATGACCGTCACGAAAAAAGCGCGTGGCTTCATTTTGCATTTTTCCATCTAGAAATTCAAATTTTCCCTTCAAAGTGCTATCAGGATAATATTCATTGGCAAAACCAGCATACAACTGTCCGTCCAAAGTCCAAGTAGAATTTTTGGTATTGAAATGCAAGGCAGATTTGTCTACAGTTTGGTCGGGAATAGAAAGGATGGTTTCCTTTTGACTTAATTGAGCTGGCTTATTGGGTGTAGGCCCAGCGCAAGCAAAAAGAAGAGAGAAGATTAAAAATAGGAGAAATAAGTTAAGCTTCATATTAGAGAATTAAAAAAGGAATCATTCGATACTTTAAAAAGAAAGAGCCTAAGCAATCTTCGAGATTTATACGGAATAAGACAGCTTTCTTACTAAATATGCCCTAGGTCGAGTACTATTATAGCATCTGACCTAGAGCATGAAGAAGTGTAAGCTTCTGAACCGCTTTAGCGGACGGGATGCTATAGTAACCGTTTTGTCCGTGTATTTTTCAAAGAAAAATCAGTGTCGAATCCTATCAAGTTGGGCAGGTGATTTTCACCACTTCTCAAAATCAAATGATTCCATTAAATGCATGTCTAAAAATTTAACTAACTGATAAATTACTTAAAATGAGTTTGGGGTACCTTGTAAATCTACGCCAAATAATACGATATAAGTACCTGTATAAATTTCATTAATGATATGATAGTGGTAAAATTCTTCACCGTCACTATGTTGGCTAGTGGTCGTATGTCCACCTGATGCGTCTAAATCTGTAGGGTAATCACCTGAAGCATTACATTTTCTACCATAAAGCAAAAATCCATCTTGTAGAATGCCCACTAATTTGTCATCATCTTGAGACAAGGTGGTATTAGCCTCTACGTCACTAGATTCAAGATGATAGTGATAACCAGTTGGTCCCATATGGCCTCCAGCATAATCAAATCCCGAAGCTACATTGGCAGATAAGGCGATATTTGGTCCTTCTTCATCATTGAAAATTGGCACACCCGTTACGGCTATTCCGATAGCACCCAGGCCAGTAGCAGAGGGACTAGCAGCTTTTTCGGGAGATATAGGTACAGTAAGTGTATAACTCCCTTCTCTAATAGCACCTGGTGACATTTGGTCAGGGTTAGCTACGACTGGTTCAATGTATAATTCATTGCTTGAATCCCAGTAAGGAGTAGTGTGGTTTGGCGTCCCATTAGCTGCAATGGTAACTTCGTCACCAGCAAAAGAAACGGTTACATTGTTGGCATCAAATTCATCAAAGGCGGAGGTAGGTGTCGTTCCAGCGTCTGATGTAGTTGGTGTTTCTTCTTCCTCTTCTGTAATTGGATTGTCATCATCTCCACAAGCTGGAAGCATAAATAATAGACCTAAAAGTAATAATGTTGAAAATTTTAAATACTTCATTGTTTTTTGTTATGAATAGTTTTTAGTTAAGAAACAATGGAATACGGATAACTTAAACATTCCTAATGTACATTCAGTGGTTATTAACTGCGGTTTACATTAGGGTGTCCTTTGTTGTTTGAGCCTATTTTTTTTAGGACTCGGTATTCCTATTGTTTAGACGACAAATCGAAAAAAAACCTTCGGTAAACAGATTTTTTTTTTGTTAGTGGATTTTTTTGAAAAAGGATAGGGCCTAGGGTGTATTTTCTAGGAAGTATAAAGAATAGGATTTAATGTATAGGTAAGGAAATAGCAAAGGTCGACCCTTTTCCAAGTTCTGATTGGACTTTAATTTTACCATTATGTTTTTCTATCACTCTATTGACGATGGACATACCGAGTCCTGTTCCTTCGTATTCTGAGGAATTATGGAATCTTTTAAAAGGTTTAAACATTTCATCGAATCTTTTCTCCTCAATCCCAATGCCATTATCTTTTATAAGAATAACTGTTTTGTCACCTTTCTGTATCTGCTTAATTTCTATGTTCGGTATATGTAATTCATCTTTAGGTTGGTATTTTATAGCGTTGGAGATTAAATTTTGAAAAACGAGCTGTAAAGATTCTTCGTGACCATGCACTTTCGATAAACCAGATTTGATGATTTTGACATTGTCTTTTTCAATATCATAGTTGAAAGTATGCAAGAGTTTATTTATCAATGGCTCGAGTTCAACTTCTTTAAAAACATAGTTGCTGACACTAAACCTTGAATACTGTAATAAATCTTCGATTAGTTTTTTCAAAGAACCGACTCCCTGAATGATAAAAGAAAATAATTGTTCTTCTTCAGGCTTCAAATTGGTCAATTTCTGTTGAAGTAACTGACTAAAACCTTCAATATTTCTGAGTGGAGCTTTGAGGTCATGGCTCATCATATTTGAAAAAAGTAAGACTTCTTCATTTTTTTCTCTTAGTTCCTTAATAAGTATATTCTTTTCTGTGGTTAAATCGATTAATCTATTGTAGAAATGAATCATCAAAGCACTCGACGGAATGAGGCCATAAAAGAAGAAATAGTTTTCGAATAGAGGAAAACCAGATAAATAATTGCAGACCAAAAAAAGCAAAGAAGAGGAGATAATTAAACCAATTTTGGCATAAAGATTCTCTAGCAACAGACTGGCTATGATAGGGACCACCATCAGAATAAAGTAACACGTATGATAATTCCCTAAAACAAGTACATGGTAAAAACCGATTAGATAGAATACAAAGGCAAGGAATACAATGCCTTGTTCGTATTTATCATGTTTAAAAAGAATTTTTGAAGCTAAAATCCCGATAATAAGAATAACACTAGAATACATCAATGGGTAGTCCCCTGACAGAAAACAAAAAAGAATATCTCCTATTAGTAAATAGGTAAACATCTTGATGAACATCTCTATACTCTCTTTTAAAGGTCTTAACTCCACAAGGGTTTATGTTTAAAATTAGGTTTTAGATGTATTTTAAAGTTAATGGGGAGTGATATTGGTTATTACGAAAAGCCTTTATGTCTTCACTATAATGTGAAGAGGTTAACATTTTATCAAAGAGTACGGGCAATTTTGACTAAGATTTCCAAGAACTTATTATACGTTCAATACTAATCCGAATTACGTAACGCAAATATTCCGCCAAAGTGTAGCTCTATGCAGTAAATAGCTAGCCTAATTTAAAGGTAGAAGAGAAGTATATTTTTTGAGTAGTTTAAAATCAAATGATAAAAGGACAAAAAACTATCTATCCTTTATTTTGTCAATCATCGTTTTAGCATTTTTGTTGTTAGGATTTAGTGCTAAAGATTTTTCAAAACTTTTGAGGGCTTTTTCGGTAAATCCCAAGTCTAATTGCGCTTCGCCCAAACTATCATAAGCATTATACGATTTGGGGTAATTTTCAACATTTAATAAAAAGAAGTCCAAGGCGTTCAATTTTTCTTCCTTGTTTCGACTTCTTAGTTTACTATATCCTATTCTGTTGACTAAAACTTCTGGCGGGGAAAAGTCATAGGCAAGATTTTGAGAAATTCCTTCATAATGATAAACTAAGGCAGCTCTTGTCGTAGCATTTCGATAAGAATAATTATAGCCTTTAAAAATAAAAGAAAGACCCTCATAAAAAGCGGGTAAAGGAACGGTGCTATGATTTTCGTCCTCGAAGTAGGTTAATTTGGCTTTAAATTCTTCGTTACATTTATTATTTAAGGATTCATAAAACCTAATATGACGGTCTCTATTTCGGATATTTCTCTTTCCCCAATTGGCAGTGGCAATATATATCGGTCGGCTAAATATTTTTTCATTAATCAAAGCTATTTTCTCATCCATCACACTATCTGACCAAGTGCCAAAGCTGGGGTCTATGGACATAAATGCATTAAATGTAGTCTGTTCTTGTAGGTAAGCATGTGCAGTAATTAGTCCTCCCAACGAATGACCAAATAGAATCCGATAGGG
>CALJVJ010000173.1 GCA_937974625.1 uncultured Saprospiraceae bacterium | reverse complement strand
GCTTGTAATTCTAGTCTCACAGACATTTCGTTAGCTTGCGCTTTGCCCATTCTTCGCTTTTGTTGTTCTACTTGCGTTGTAATGTCCAACAAATATTGAATATGGTGTGCCACCTCATGCGCTACAATATAGGCCATCGCAAAATCTCCAGAAGCTCCAAACTTAGTTTGTAACTCTTGATAGAAACTCAGGTCTATGTATAATTTTTGGTCGCCAGGACAGTAAAAGGGGCCCGTTGCAGAACTCGCTGCTCCACAAGCAGAGGTTGTCTGGCGGTCATATAATACTAAAATTGGCGCTTGATAATTTCTCCCTAATTGTTCAGGAAATTGCGCGTTCCATACATCTTCCGTTTCTTTTAATACCACTTTTACAAATTCCCCTAAAGCGTAATCTGGCCTACTTTCTAAGTCCGCTGATTGAGTCTGTGCAGGTGCAGCTTGAGACGAACTAGATGCATTTTGTAAAACAGCAATTGGGTCTCCGCCCAAAAATAATGCTAATAATGCCATAATAATAGCACCTATTCCAATACCACCACCTACTCTTTTCATGGTTTGACCTCTACGGTCATCAACGTTTTGACTTCTTTCTGATTCTTGCCAACGCATAGTTTAATTTTTTGATTAGGAATGAAAAATAAATGTTTACCCCTTTAAATATTTATTTTCCACTTAAAATAATTTACTGTAAAAGTAAACAAATCTATCCTAGTTCAATAGGTTTGATTTTAAATTTTCTTAATTATTTCGATTATCGCTTTTTTTAGTATAACTACATAAAAACGGTGACACGAAAATTCGGGTCACCGTTTATGGAAAATTGTAAAATAGTGTTTCCCTAATGTGTAGGGGGTAATTTTTTTTCTTTTTTAATGTTCTAGAGCTAAGTACAGGACAAAACTTACATTCCAAAATATGATACTTATAAAAATGAAGTTATTGGAGTTATGTTAAGCATTTGTTACTTTTTCATTCGAAAAAAAGTAACCAAAATTCTTGTCAAAATAAACTCCTTCAAGTCGAACAGTATTTTGACGGCCTCCCGCCCTAAACCTGATGGACTATCATATTAGCCGATTTTAGTTTTGTCCTGTACTAAGGTTCTAGAGTTTCATAATTACTTTCGTGTTCTCAAAGTACAGGTATTTCACAGTACTTTTAGATGGCTTAGTCCAGCAATAAAATCAAAGTTTAAGTTGAATTATATTGCTTTTGCCATTTTGGTAGTGATGAAAAAATAAATTTACCAATTGGAAAAAAGGTAAATCTATTTTTTCAAAACTCCTTTGTTTTTTTTAATTCCGTATTAATTTTTAGGTAAATTATTTACCTAACTGCAAAATGTAGTCCTCATTTATCATCGCAATCTGTTAATTCAAAGATTTGGCTGCTACGGCATCCGTAGAGACAACTAATTGTTTGCCAGCCTTTGTCGAGTGAATTAATGAAGGTTTGAACGCCGTTGTTTCGGAGTTCAAAGATGATGGGGTCAACCAAAATTTATTGGCTTTGTCCATTTCTAAAGAATCTGTTGTTGGGTATTGAAAATTTGGATTGCTAAGTGCGAATAATCCAAATACGCCAACTACAGCTAATAGAAAAGAACCGAATTTATCCCTTTTGTCTTTAGACGTTGATGTAGGGAAATTTAAATGTTGTAAAGAATCGAAATTGTCGATTTGCTTCATGGGAAAATGTTGAGGAGATTAAAAAGTTTGTTGCAAAGACAATGGAGTTCACCAAAACAAAATTCCATTAAAATTTCCCAATCGTCATTTAGTGATGAAGGTACAACAAGGTACTTCAATTCTAAATGAAGACAGTCTTTTTAATTTTCCTTTTCTCTTGATTAATTCCGTTAGTGTTGTGTCAGTAGTGTCTTGTGATTTGTCCTGTTTCCCCTAATTTTTTTGGATATGCTAAGGCGAGTTGAGGGGAACAACTACAAAAACTTTTAAAATCGCTACATTTTGTAAATGTATCAACATATTTTATCCAACAATAATCAAGCCAACGTATGTTATTTTTTTATAATTTTTTATAAAAAATGTGTTTTTTCTTGGCGATTTAATAAAATTGAATAAAAAATTGCTGAAAACCAGAATGTTAGTGATAATAATGTCTATCCAAATAAATTTTCACAGGATTTTAAATCCATTTTAATTATACTTAAATTTAGTCGGCTTAGCGGAGATTAAGTAATTTTATTAAATTACTAATTTGCTAATTTCTGTAGACGGTTCTTGGAAAGATGATAGGTAGGCGGTAAGCTGCACAGTATTGCCTACGAAGTTTTTGCTATTAAAAATAAAGAAAAACTCCTTATTTATTTGACAAAGATTTCAATGGAATTACTTCCAGATTTATAGTACTTTTGAGATTAGTAGGAGAGGAGTATTTCCTCGTTGAAGTGTATGTTTGCTGTTTCATATGCATCTATTTTGATTTGAAAATTTTTAAATTAACTAGATGCTTAATTCGGTTTTACAAAGATAAGGGAGAAAAAAGGATAAAGTCAAATTTTATATTAAAAAAATGTTAATTTGTTTTTTTCTTCCTTTTTTTGGCTTCTATGTTTAATCGAAATTGTCTATTGACAAATAATTGATTCCTAGGTTTTTAAGCATGTTTTATCGCTTGATTATAGGGATTCCTCAACTAAAAAAAAATGGAGCAAAAGGCTTTGCTAAATAGTCCAATAGAATATTTGAAGGGGGTTGGACCGACTAAAGGAGATTTATTTAAGAAGGAACTTGGCATATTTACCTTTGGAGATTTGCTAATGAGTTTCCCTTTTCGGTATGTTGATAAAACACAATTTCATAAAATAAAAGATTTAAATGAAGATTCCGAAGCGGTTCAAATAAGAGGTACTTTGCGTCGATTAGAATCCTTTGGTGAAGGTAGAAAAAAACGATTGGTAGGACGGTTTCGTGATGATACTGGTGTCATTGAGCTAGTTTGGTTTAAAGGTGCCAATTGGCTGCAAAAATCCTTGCAAATTGGTAGCGAATACGTAGCATACGGAAAAATTAATAATTTTAAAGGGAAAATAAGCCTTCCTCATCCTGAAATGGAGCTTGTTACAGACGCTGGTGTAAAAAAAGCCTCTTCTTTTGCACCTGTTTACCCTAGTACTGAAAAATTAAACTTAAGAGGACTTGATGCTAAAGGGCGTCGAAAGGTAATGGAAGTTCTTTTTACAAAAATCCAAAAAACGGACATTCCAGAGAATTTGCCTAATTATATGATTGAGCGCTTTAATTTTCCTTCTCGTTTTGAAGCTATTTCTCATATTCACTTTCCACAAACTGCTAAGCAACTCGAACGTGCTCAAAAACGCTTAAAATTTGAAGAATTGTTTTTTCTTCAGCTGCGATTGCTGCAAATTCGAGGTCATAGAAAAGCTACAGTTAAAGGCATTCCCTTTCCTGCCATTGGAGAGAAGTTTCTATCTTTTTTTCATGATAAGTTACCTTTTGAATTAACTGGTGCTCAAAAGCGGGTGATTAAAGAAATCCGTCATGATATGGGGTCTGGAGGTCAATTAAACCGATTGTTGCAAGGAGATGTAGGTAGTGGAAAGACGATTGTCGGTCTGATGTGTATGTTAATCGCTTTAGACAATGGGTATCAATCTTGTTTAATGGCACCTACCGAAATTTTAGCACAACAACATTATACCGGTATAAGCGAATATGTAGAGGGTTTAGATATTGAAGTTGGCTTTTTATCGGGTAGTATTAAAGGGAAAAAGAGAGCCGCGCTTTTGGAGCGACTTAAAAGTGGAGAAATTGATATCTTAATTGGCACCCATGCTTTAATTGAAGATTGGGTAGTATTTAATAAATTAGGCTTAGCTATTACGGATGAACAACATCGATTTGGTGTGAAGCATCGAGCGAAACTATGGGAGAAAAGCAAACCTAGTCCGCCGCATATTTTAGTCATGACTGCTACCCCTATTCCAAGAACTTTAGCGATGACCTTATATGGAGATTTAGAGGTTTCTGTGATTGATGAATTGCCGCCTGGGCGAAAGGAGATTAAAACAATTCATAGAAATGAAGGGCATCGATTGCGTGTGATTGGTTTTATGAAGGAAGAAATTACCAAAGGTCGACAAGTCTATATTGTGTTTCCGTTGATTCAAGAGTCTGAAAAACTAGATTTACAAAATTTAGAGACAGGTTATGAATTGCTATTGAGGGATTTTCCAATGCCTGACTATCAAATTAGTGTCGTTCATGGTAAAATGAAAGCAAAAGATAAAGATTTTGAAATGCAACGCTTTATTGATGGGGAAACTCAAATAATGGTTGCCACTACGGTAATTGAGGTTGGCGTAAATGTTCCCAATGCTTCGGTTATGATTATTGAAAATACCGAGCGTTTTGGATTATCGCAGCTACACCAATTGCGTGGTAGAGTAGGGAGAGGAGCCGAACAATCCTTTTGTATCTTGATGTCAGGTTATAAATTAAGTGCAGAGGCTCGTTCGAGAATTCAAACTATGACGGGGACCAATGATGGTTTTAAAATCGCTGAAGCTGATTTGCAATTAAGAGGTGCTGGAAATATGGAAGGCACTCAACAAAGTGGGGTAATTAATTTTAAATTAGCCGATTTATCCAAAGACCAACGTATTCTTCAAATTGCTAGAGAAGTTGCCGCTAGAATATTAGACCAAGACCCTAAATTAGAAAAAGATATCAACCACAGACTTAATAGGTATATGAAAACGCAAGGGAAAAAATACAAGGCTTGGAGTCGTATAAGTTGACAGGATGACTGCCGTCAGGCAGGCTGTCATCCTGTAAAAAAAGGAAGCCGAGGCGTTCGCCTCAGCTCCAAATTTATCTCATTCAATTTGTAATTACTTGGATAAAAACGGTTTAGTAATTATCCTTTTAAAGGTTGAAACATTTTTAATTGTTTAGCCTGAAGTATGGTTGCCTTGCATACTCGAAATATCTTTTTTATCCTGCACGTCAGGTGCTGATAATATATCTTTAGTTTTTCATTAAATATCCAGAATAGTAATTGCCTTTTCCATCATTAAACACATAGTAATATAGATTTTCTCCTATCATGTGTTCTGACGAATCTACATCGCCACTCCAATCATTTCGATAACCTTCTTGCTCATAAATCTCTTTTCCTTCATTATCAAAAATATGTAGTGCGTTATTTGGGAAATTTTCTATCCCTAAAATCTTAAAATTTTCTAATTTTTTGTCTTTTTCATTTAGCGCAATTCCATTGAAAATGGTTAAAGTCTCACAAAGTACCTCAATAGAAACGGTCACTTTTGTTGATGTGCCGTTTGTTGTTAGAAGGTAGGTGAATTCATCCTTCACTTCGCACAAATCTGGAGAGGGTGTATACCCAAAGGACTGGTCCTCATTAAGTATTACCTCTCCAAATTTTGGCGTTTCAATTACTCGAATTTGCACGGGTTCTTTGACATCAGCTTGCTCAAGATAATCAAAGATAACTGTGTTGTTTTTGACCACAATAATGTGGTCGGTCGTCTCGATAGAAATTAGTCTATCCGGGTTTTGGTTTTGGTTAAAGATTGGAATAAACGTATTCCAAAAAAATAGGCTAATGGTGCCTAATATTTTTAAATTGTTGAATAAATTTTTATTTAGTTTGGCCACTAAGATTCCCTTCTGCATAATACAATTAGATTAGCAAGTTGTATGATGTAAAGTATTGATTATCAGTGAGGAGTAGTGATAATTTTAATATATTTTAAATGCTGAAAATATATTTTCAATACTAAAAATGCTAGTTAGTAGAGGGACGTGTTTAATATGAGGGTTCCTAAAATGATTGAAGATAAGTGTGGGGAAAACTTAAATTATAGGGGGAAGAGGATGGTTGAAATACTAAAAGGAGGATTGCATAACTGTTTATATAGTAGTCAAATTCTGTACCAATTTTCCTTCTTTCTTTTTTTAATTTTAATTTAACCTTTTTTGGGTAGTTTTTGTTTTCCTTTTAGTTTCCCAATATTAGTGATAGTTTTACCTTTAACAATTACAAGAAAATTACAACCTTAAATTCAATTTATTAATGAGTCCTAGCAAAGAAATTTTTGTTCTAATAGAAAGTAGTGTTTCTGACAATACCTTTGTGCGACTGACGCTAAGTAAAAATAGACTTAAGGATAGTGATTTGAAAAAAGTTATCTTTAAATTGGCTATTATTAAAAAGGCCCTTCATTTTTCTACTACTTTTCGGCATAAGACGCAGGATATTACTAAGAATTTTTCCATTAAAAATGGCTTAAAAGAAATCGAGCGATTGATGGAGGAGCAATTTTTAATCTATAATTTATTTACCATTCAGGAAGATGTAAGTGTAGAAGTTTTGAAAAAAGAGAAAGAGAAAATTCGTCGTACTAAGCCTACCTTTAAAAATCTACCAGAAAGAAGTCATGATAAACAAAAAAAACGATTGATAAGTGGCACTAACTATTTAACAGCTTTAGGAGTACTTGATGCTAAAGGAAATATTTTAAAGGACAAAGGAGATAAATATAAGCAAATCAACAAATTCGTAGAAATCATTGATGGTTTGATTAAGCAGCATCCAGTTTTGCAAAAAGAGAAATCCTTCAATGTCGTAGATATGGGAGCTGGTAAAGGCTACCTAACTTTTGCTTTGTATGATTACTTGGTTAATGCACAAAATAAGGAAGCAGTCATTAAAGGTGTAGAAATAAGACCTGATTTAATAAAAAAATGTAACGATATCGCTCAAACCGTAGGATTTAAACAACTTACTTTTGAAGAAGGCTTTATAAGTGATTTTGATTTAGATAAAACGGATGTCTTAATTGCCTTACATGCTTGTGATACGGCTACAGATGATGCCATCTATAAAGGTATCCAAGCGGAAGCTCAGTTAATTATTTGTGCCCCCTGTTGTCATAAA
Source organism: uncultured Saprospiraceae bacterium (assembly GCA_937974625.1). Lineage (GTDB taxonomy): Bacteria > Bacteroidota > Bacteroidia > Chitinophagales > Saprospiraceae > JAFMDF01. The sequence goes on along the minus strand of CALJVJ010000173.1, from coordinate 17,821 downwards.
CAAATTAGAAAACAGATAACCTCCAGTAAAAATTTGCAAGCAATTTTAGATTATGGTATTCTTAAAGAGCGACAAGCGGAAATGATTACGGATACTATTCGTGCTCTATTATTAGAGTCTGCTGGATACAAAACAAAAGTTTTTGAATTTATTTCTACGGAGCATACTGGGAAAAATGTTATGATTGTAGGTCAGAAACACAATCGAAATGTTGATGCCTCCATTTATTTACAAAAAATAGCCAGACTAAAAAATGAATTTGGTATTCAACAACATTATTTAGAGAAACGGTTTGCTGAATTAAAATTGTGACGGGGTAAAATTGACGCCGTTTAATTCTAAATCCTATTTTTCTTAATATCTTATCTTCCAATATGTCGGCTGCTGTCATTTCATTTTTAAACAGCTAGTTATCAATATTTTACCAGAAAGCTAAATTTTTTAATTCCTAACAAATATTGGTTTTTTTCCTAATAAATTATTTTTAAATTTAAAATATGTTAACCAATACTTTCACTTTATATTAGATTTACTTAGCTTTGTCTTCATAATTGCTTTCCAAATAAATACTTTTTTAGAGTATTGAGCAATTCCTGTCCTATTACTATCCATGAACTCTAAGGGGATTCATAAGTATTTTACCCAACCATTAAACTGCTATTAACTTAGTTATTTTAATGCTATTGGAGACCGTACTTAGGTCCTGGCAGAGAGAGTTCGTGGGATTCATTTTGAAATTACCTCCCAAATTAACATTCAGATATTTTGCTTTTGAGTTTGATTTATTTCAAATGATTGATAGCAATTTCCTGTATTTGTTTGCTTATAAGCATATTTTTAATATGGCCTTTTGATTAAAGTCGGTTAACAAAACGGACTAAATTATCTGACCTTATTTTAGTATACTTTATGGGATTAGTTAATTTCTCTTTCCCCTTCTCTTTTCTGACAATGAACGTTCACCCTATTTAGTCCTTACTCCAACCAGACCGTATTAAGTATAAACAATTTAGCCTGTGCTAAGTTATGGGAGATTGATATTATGTTAACATATTACTAAAATATCGATTATAACCTAACTAGTAGTTTAAAATTAGTGACTTATTTCAATTTTTTTAGACTAAACCAACGCACACTTTTTTTTTAATTAAATATTAGTTAATTATTTTCTTCCTGCTATAAGTTGAAAAGGATAGAATTGACTGACTGATATATTGATTATTTGTTTTCTTGATACACTTTTTAGACTGAACAGAATAACGAACACCCTTTAAGTGACCAACAAACATTATCTAAATCAATCATTTCGACCATGAAGAATTGTTTACAAAAGTTCACTAAATGGATTTTTTGTCTATTGGCTTTTGTCGCCATTAATGACCTTACCGCACAAAGTGTGGCACCAGGGTTTTGTGACAATGCCATTGAAGCCTCTTGTGGCGTAGCTATTACCAATCAAACTACGGTTGGCGCGGCAAACGCTATTTGGGATTACCCTCAGTGTAATTCTTATGTTTTCTCTGCTCCAGAGAAGGTTTACAAATTTACGACTACATCTGCTGGAAATATCCAGATAGATTTATCTATCTACACCGCCAAATTGGATTTAGACATCCATTTGTTGGCTAACAATTGTAGTACCCCAACTTGTTTGGCTCAAAGTATTTCTAGTAATGCTATTGGACAAACAGAGCAAATCATTTATAATGATGCTCCTGCGGGAACTTATTATGTAACTGTTGATGGGGAAAAAGATGCAGGTGCATTTGACCTATTAATTTCTTGTAACACAGTTGCAGGTTGTAACTTAGAATATACAGCAACGCCAAAACCTGTCACTTGTGGTGGCACTACAGGCTCCATTGATTTGGACATTGCTTGGGGAAAAGCTCCATTTAAAATAGAATGGGACAATGCAGATAATACTGTTTGGAATAGTTATACTACTTCTTCCAAAAATTATACAATTGCCAATTTACCTACGGGTTCTTATATCGTAAAAATTACGGATGCAATGAATTGTGTCCTAATGAGGAATAATGTTGTGGTGGCTAATTCTAGTACTGCGCTTGATGCTACTTTTTCTTCTACTCCTGCTCCTTGTGGAAGCAATTTTGGGTGGATTAATATAGATGTGGCTAATTCTAGTCCTAATTATTGGATAACGGTTACTGGACCTCGTTCTGGAACGGTGACAGGAACCACTAATAATGTTGTAATAAAAGATATGCCTCCAGGTAACTACGAAGTGACTGTTGAAAAAGGGGGGTGTACAAAACAAGGCTGGGTTACAGTAGGAAATACTCAAAATTTAGATTTTGATGCGGAAGTAACCAATGCCTCTTGTGGTGGAACAGGCTCATTTTGGATGACTGTTGAAGGTGGTTCCCCTACTTATACAATTGAATGGTGGCATATTGACGGAACTTCCAACTGGGTGCAGTCGGTTTCAAATAGCTTCGGTTTAGATAATTTGAAACCGGGCGAATATACGATTAAAGTTACGGGCAAAAATGGTTGCTCTAAGACTAAAAAAGTGACGATGGGCGGTGCTAGTTTGGATTATGCTTTAGAAGCAAATGCTGCTAGTTGTGGTGGAAAAGGTTCCATATGGGTAACCATTGCCAATGGTACAGCAGGATATGTCGTAGAATGGACGGGACCAACAGATGGATGGAAAAATACAAATGATAAAAGTTTTGCTATTGACAATTTAACTCCTGGACAATATGAAGTTAGTATCAAGGATGCAAATGGTTGTGTAAAAGAAGACTGGATTACCATCGAAAATGGTGGAGGAACATTAGATTATGCAATTGAAGCAAATGGTGCAGGTTGTAATGGAAAAGGGTCTATTTGGGTTAATATTGCCAATGGAACACCTGGTTATGTAGTAGAGTGGACAGGACCAACTGATGGATGGAAAAATACAAACGATAAAAGTTTTGCTATTGACGATTTAACTCCTGGGCAATATGAAATTAGCATCAAAGATGTCAATGGTTGTGTGAAAGAAGATTGGATTACTATCGGAAATAATGGAACAACTTTAGATTTTGAATTAGAAGCTAATAGTGCAACTTGTAATGATAAGGGCGCTATTTGGGTAACCCTTAAAAATGGTTCTCCTGGTTATACAGTGGAATGGTGGGGACCTGGTGTAGCTAAATGGGCAACTACTCAACTAAGCAGCTTTCAACTGAAAGATTTAGGCGCAGGAGAATATACTGTAAAGATTACCGACAAGAATGGTTGTAGTAATACAGAGAAAGTTACTATTAATGATACTGGAAATGGACTTGATATTGCGCTTGAAACGAATGGTGTTTCTTGTGGGTCAAAAGGGTCTATTTGGATAGAGGTTAAAAATGGTGCAGCTAATTATTCAGTAGATATTACTGGCCCTAATACCAACAAGTGGTTTAATTTAACCAGCACTAAGGCACAAGTATCTGAATTAGGACCTGGTATTTATACTGTTGAAATTACAGATAAAAATGGTTGCAAAGGAACTAAGTCTATTACGATTGTAGATGAAGGAGGTAGTTTGGAGGTAGATTTAGAAGCTACTGCAGCTAGTTGTGGACAAAAGGGTTCTATGTGGGTAACCATTAAAAATGGTTCGCCTAAATATACTGTGGAACTATGGGGCCCTAGCAATGCTACCTTCTGGGCACAGACTAGTAGTAACAGTTTTAAGTTATCTGAATTAACTGCGGGTGATTATACCTTAAAAATTACGGATAAAAATGGTTGTTCTGTTACCACAACGAAGACTGTTGCAGGTACTAGTTCTAACTTAGGTTTAACACTAGAAGTAAATAATGCGACTTGCCAAGATGATGGTCGGATTTGGGTCACCATTAATGGTGGAACTGCCGATTATAAACTTAGATGGAGCGGACCAGTAGTCAGTGAAGTTTACCTAAGCACAACAGGTTATCAAATAAATAATTTGAAAGCTGGAAATTACACTATTTATGTGACGGATAAAAACGGATGTACTTATTCTGAATCTGTTTCTGTTTATGGTTCAGGAAATAATCTATCTTTAGCCTTAGAATCTAACAAGGCTACTTGTAGCCAAAATGGTTTCTTATGGGCAGATGTTAAAAACGGTGTAGGTCCTTACCAAGTTTCGTGGACTGGAGCGACTGATGGCTCAATGAATGTTAGTAGCCCAGGTTTCCAAGTATCAGATTTACCAGCCGGTAATTATACAGTTTCTGTCACAGATAAAAATGGATGTGGGGTTAGTGAACCAATCACGGTTTACAGCGAATCTAGTGATGTTGATTTTAGTTTGGAGGCCAATAATGGCGCTTGCGGTGAGAACGGATATGTTTGGGTAACTATCGGAAACGGTGACGGACCTTATCATATTTCATGGGCAGGCCCTCAGACTGGAGAAGCTGCTTCAAGTGATGCGGGATATCAAATTAGTGATTTACCTGGTGGAACTTATTGGGTAACCGTTAAAGACAAGAATGGCTGTCAATCAGTTGAAGAAATAAATGTGGTTGGTACTGCCGCCTTTTCTGCTACTACTCAATTAACCAATGCAACATGTGGTTCAGGTGGACAAATCTGGATTGATATGGCTGGTGGAAATGCACCTTTTGACATTAAGTTAGAAGGCCCTATGCTTGGACAAACTTCGACAAGTGATATTAAATACCACTTTCCGAATGTTCCTGCTGGAACTTATACATTGACCTTGACAGATTATAGCGGATGTGTTATAACTAAAACAATTATTATCTCTACTACGGGTAGTACTATAACAGCAGATATCGAAACCAATAACGCTTTTTGTAATCAAAAAGGCTCTGCTTGGTTAACTATGTCTAGTGGTTCTGCTCCATATACAGTTAGTTGGACTGGTCCAGTAAATGGCTCAGGTACAACCAATACTTCTGGTTTTCAAATGACGAATTTACCAGCTGGCGCTTATGCTGTTGTTATTACAGATAAGCACGGTTGTTATGTAAATAAATCCATTACTATCAATAGCACTGGCAACAGTCTCCATTTGTCCCTAGAAGCTAATAGTGCTTCTTGTGGACAAAAAGGGGCTATTTGGGTTACAACAACTGGTGGTTCGGCTCCTTATAATGTTTCTTGGACAGGTCCATCTTCAAGTTCAATCCAAACCAATGATTCAGGTTATCAGATTGCTAGTTTAGAAAGTGGAACTTATACCGTTACTGTTAAAGATAATAATGGTTGTTCTACTGTTCAATCTGTTACCGTTGGTAATAATGTACAAGATTTTTCTATTGCTGTCGAAACGACAGATGCAACTTGTGGTGGTAAAGGGTTTGCTTGGATTACCATGTTTGGGGGTTCAGCTAATTATACTATTTCTTGGACTGGAACTTCTTCTGGTACTTCTACTAGTGGAGGAACTGGCTATAAATTAGATAATTTACCTGTGGGTACTTACACCATTTCTGTTAAAGAGTTTAGCGGATGTGAAGACAGCCAAACTATTACCATTAAAGATAATGGTAGCAATATAGGCTTAACGACTCAAGTTACTGCGGCAGGATGTAGCAGTAAAGGCTCTATTTATGCAAGTATTAGTGGCGGAACAGCAGGGTTTAGCTATAGTTGGACAGGTCCAGTAAATGGTTCTACTTCAACAAGTGCGACAAGCTACACAATAGATAATTTACCAGGTGGAACATATACTGTTACTGTAAGAGATTCAAAAGGATGTGAATCCACTCAAACTGTTACGGTAACTGATAGTGGTAGTAACTTAGGTTTAACTGCACAAGTTACCGCAGCAGGATGTAGCAGTAAAGGCTCTATTTATGCAAGTATCAGTGGCGGAACAGCAGGGTTTAGCTATAGTTGGACAGGTCCAGTAAATGGTTCTACTTCAACAAGTGTGACGAGTTACAGAATTGATAACTTACCAGCTGGAACTTATGCTATAACCGTAAGAGATTCTAAAGGCTGTGAAGCTACGCAAACGACTGTAGTTACAGGAGGTGGAAGTGATGTTACTTTAACGAGTGATGTGACTGATGCTGTATGTGGCAGTAACGGCTCCATTTGGATGACGGTTAGTGGTGGTTCTTCAGATTATACTTACATATGGGCAGGTGCAGCAGCAGGGTCAATTATTTCTAGTGAAACAGGATATAATGTTCAAAACCTTCCAGCAGGGTCTTATAATCTTACAGTTAGAGATGCAAATGGTTGTGAATCTTCTCAATCAGTTACTATAAAAGCAACAGGAAGTAATATAGGTCTTACCTTAGAAGCGAAAAATGCTTCTTGTAATGGAAAAGGCGCTATTTATGCAAGTATTAGTGGTGGAACAGCAGGGTTTAGTTATAGTTGGGCAGGTCCAGTTTCTGGTTCTACTTCAACAAGTAGTACTGGTTATAACATTGACAATTTACCTGCAGGTACTTATAAAGTAACTGTTAGAGATTCAAAGGGGTGCTCAACTTCTGAATCAATAACTGTAAATAGTGAAGGTGGTGTATTGAGAGTAGATTTAAGTTCAACTTCTTCAGTTGCTTGTGAACATGATGGCTCCACTTTAGTGTCTATTGATGGAGGGTCTGCTCCTTACACGATTAGCTATACTGGACCAACTACTGGTTCAGTTCAAACTAGTGATGACAACTATCTAGTAAGTGGTTTATTACCTGGAGACTATGTGTTCAGCATCACAGATGTAAATGGATGTTCTGGTACTAGAAAAATTACCGTATACGATAATGGTTCTGATTTAGCTGTTTCTCTTACCCCTACGGATGCTGCTTGTGGTAGCAAAGGTAAAATGGTGGTTAAGATTACCGGTGGTATCTCCAATTATATCATTTCTTGGGTTGGTGGTGGCATCAATGGGTCAGTGACTACAGGAGATAAATCTTTTGTATTAACTGATTTGCCAATTGGTACTTATTCTATCGAAGTTAAAGATGGTATTGGTTGTACAGTTAAAGAGACTGCTAGTATTAGTAGCCTTGGCGGCAATTTAGGAATACAATTATTCCCTAAAAATGATGTATGTGGTCAAGGTGGTTCCATTGAAGTAAGATTGGATGGTGGTGTTGCGGATTATCAAATTGAATGGTCAGGACCAATCTCTGGTACTGCAACTAGTAATAGCAGTGTATATACTATCGGCGGTCTTTCTGTGGCGGGTAATTATAGTGTAATAGTTACCGATGCGAATGGATGTGAAGCAAAAGAATGGGTCGCAATCAATACAGGAGGTGCTATTAACTTTGGATTAGTTGGTACAAATGCTACATGTAATAGTGGAGGGGAGATTCTAGTAAATATTTCTAGTGGTGCCCCTGATTATACGATTAACTGGTCTGGACCTTCAAGTGGTACAACAGTTATTAGCACAAATGTCTTTAAAGTAGATAACTTAACTAAAGGAACTTATACGATTACTATTAAAGATAATAAAGGGTGTGAAAATTCTAAATCGATTGTGATTGATGGCGTTGGAACAGACCTAGATTTATCCTTAACAAATACGAATACTAGTTGCGGAACAGCTAATGGCTCTATTAATGCCACTGTTTCCTATGGAGTAGCGCCTTACACTTTTAACTGGGCAGGTCCAGTAAATGGTTCTAAAAGTATTAATGATGCAAACTACACTATAGTAGATTTACCAGCAGGTAATTATACGGTTAGTGCGGTAGATGCGAATGGTTGTGTTGTAAATAGAGGAATTACGATTAGTGAAAGTGGTAATGCTTTAGGATTGAGTGTTGTTGGTAAAGATGCTATTTGTGGTCAACCTAGTAGCATTCAAGTGACTATTTCAAATGGTGTTCCTAATTTCAACATTGAATGGACTGGCCCAACAAATGGGGCAACCAATACAAGTGCTAATTCTTATACCATTAGTGATGTTGCTAATGGAACTTACACCGTAACAACTACCGATGCTTCTAACTGTAGTAAATCACAAGTTGTTGTTATTAATTCTAATACAAACGATGTTAGTTTCTCTTATGAAACTAGAGATGCTACTTGTACTTCAAAAGGTTCTATTTGGTTAACTATTTCCAATGGAAATGGACCTTATAATATTGAATGGTCTGGCCCGTCTAGCGGTTCTTCTACCTCTGCGGATTCAGGTGTTCAAATTACAGAATTACTTGGAGGAGTTTATACCGTTACGGTACATGATAAGAATGGATGTAGCATTTCGCAGACTATTGAAGTTAAAAATATTGGTACAGGTGGTACTGCTGTAAATTTTGCCAATAAGCCAACTCCATTGACTTGTAATAACGAGGGGACTATTCTTTTAACAATGATTAGCGGGACGGCTCCTTATACAGTCACTTGGACAGGACCTACTTCTGGTACTAGAACTGCAAGTGCTTCTGATATTTTGATTGAAGACCTTACTTTTGGCACTTATTCCGTTACCGTTACGGGTGCTGGTGGATGTGGTTCGAAGACCAATACTATAGAGGTTGAAGATAAAAGAGTTGTACTTGGTGTGACTGGTTCAGTGATGAATGGAGTTTGTGGAGAAAAAGGAAGTGTGCAATTAAGTTGGACTGGTGATAGAGACCCATACACGATTTCTTGGACTGGTACTACTATTGGTAGTTTGGCAACGAACGCTAATTCGGAAACGATTTCAGATTTGAAAAATGGTACTTATACGTTTACTGTAACAGGTTTTGATGGTTGTACTGGAAAATACGAAGCAACTATTGACAACGGTGGAACTTCAAGTGCTGTTAATTTTACTTATTCAAATAGCGGGAAAACGATTTCTTTTACTAATCTTTCCCCCGCAGGAACTTATGCTTGGACATTTGGAGATGGAACTTCTTCTACTGATATGAGTCCTACGCATACTTATGAAAAGAATGGTACTTATACTGTTTGTTTGAATGTTACTAATTCTTGTGGTACTAAGCAAAAATGTCAGACGGTGTCTGTAAATGCGGTGACCAGTACGGACCCTTCTGCTAAAGTTGTCTTAGGAGATATGAGCGGACCAAAAGGTAAAGTACTTCAATTGCCAGTAAGAGTGGAGCATTGTACAAAATTAGGAACCCTTTCGGGTACAATTATGCTTGGAAATAGCAATGTAGCTACGATTATGGGCCTTAGTCCGAACGCAATTAGCCCTGTCTATAATAGTGGTAATCATACCTTCAGTTACTTATCTTCTGGAACAGGAATGAATATTACTAGTGAAACGATTTTATTCTACATTAATGTACAATTGATTGGTGGAGTAGGACAGTCAAGTACTATTGACTTATCTTCTTTACCTGTTGCTTTAGAGTTAACTTGTACAGAAAATGGATTTTCTTCACCAGTTACTCCAGAGGTTGCAAGAGGACGTGTTAGTATTTCTACGAGTGCGCAAATTGCTGATGTTGGTGGTACTGTGAAAACTTACTGGGGAGATGGTGTTGGAGATGCTATGGTAACTATTAGTAGTATTGACCATGAGATGAATCCAATGACTTCTATTGATGGTGAGTATGTAGCGGATGAAGTACCAATGGGATATGAATATACTTTCACCCCATCTAAGACTTCCAACCCTGCAAACGGTTTATCTACTTTTGGATTATTTTTAACACAGAAATATATCCTAGGATATGAGCCAGCAGAAATCGAATCACCTTACCAAGTGGTAGCAATGGATGCTAACTGTAGTGGAACCTTAACTACTTTTGATTTATTTGCAATGCAGCAAATGTTGATTGGTAATATCACTGAATTCCCAGGGTGTAATTCGTGGGTATTTGTTAGTGCTGACCATGAATTCCCTGCTGAATTTGATAATAGAAATGTATTCCCTTATGCTGATTCTCATACGATGATGTTAGAATCAGAATCTGCTACAGCAGATTTTATTGGGGTTAAAGTTGGGGATGTTCTTGGTAGAGCTGTACCAGTAGATAATGCTATTAATACATTTGCAGAAGATAGAAATCGCCAGATTGTACCAATTCAAATTGACCAACGAGCTGTAAAAGCAGGAGAGACTTTTGAAGTGGATTTCCGTGCTGCCGATTTAGCAGATATGGTAAGTTTCCAATTGGGCTTAGACTTTAATCCACAAACTTTGGAGTTTGTTGAATTTATTCCATCAGTAAAAGGAGATTTAGTGTCTGCCGTAGCTGGAGTTCAAAACAATCAATTAAAAATTAGTTGGTATGACCCAGCAGGAACTGGCATAAATGCTACTGCTTCTGAAGAGATGTTTACTTTGAAATTTGTTGCAAAACAAAATATATCGAATTTAATAGAACAAATTCAACTTAATAATCGTACATTTATGTCAGAGTTGCATAAGTCAACTAATGATGCTTACCGATTTAAGTTAGAATTAAACAGTACTTTAAATTCGACGTTCAAAGTTCACCAAAATACGCCGAACCCATTTAAAGACTTTACTACCATCACCATAGAAATGCCACAAGAAGCAGATGCAGAAATTATTTTGCATGATAACTTCGGCCGTACTATTAGAACCACTAGTCATACCCTTAAGGCAGGTATTAATCAATTACCGATTAAGCGTGCATCATTGGGTGCTGGTGTATACTACTACACGGTAAAAGCAGGTGATTTTGTGGATACTAAACGAATGTTAATTATTGAATAATATAACTAATTTAGAATAGTGAATAGAGACCATTTCGCTTGGAAAATATAGAGAACTATAACGAAGAACTTAAGTGCTTTAACTGATATTATCTCTAATTTTTCAATGAAGTGGTCTCTGCTCTACTCTAAAAAAAGACTTAAACGTGGTTTAGGACGTGATGCATCAAAAACAAAGGTTTTTGGAGGAGTGCTAGCGTACCTAAAAAAAATCTGAACATAATCAGTTTTGGGATGGAATAGCCTCTCGCTTGCGAGAGGCTTTCTTTGTGTAGGAGTACTTGATTTTATATTCTTTCCTCTACCATTCATTCCAGAAAAATGTCTAATTATTCAAGCTTCCTCTTTCTTTTCACTTCAAACCTCTTTATCTTGCACCGCTTTCCTAACCAACATACCAACAATTTATTCTTACACAGCAATGTTGAATGATTGACCATTCGATATTTACCCTTTAATCTTTCAATTTAGACTATGAAAATTTTAGTCATCGGTGGCGGAAATATGGGCTTAACGTATGCCCAAAGTTTTTTAAGAGCTAAAATCACTAATCAAAAAGATATGATGATTTTAGAGAAGAATGCTAAAAAAGCAGCCGAACTCGCTAAAAAGGATATCGGAACCGTTTATGGTAGCCCTGAGCACTGCTTAAAATCTGCGGATTTAATTATTTTAGCCGTTAAACCACAAGATACGAATGCACTTTTTGCTAGTTTGAAACCTTATGTGGATGATCAACAGGTTTTTGTTTCTATCATGGCTGGGGTGACTATCAAAACGATTTCCACTGCTTTGGGGATTAAAAAAGTGATTCGTGCAATGCCTAATTTACCCGCCCAAATTGGAATGGGGATGACTACTTTTACCTCTACAGATGAGGTAACTAGAATAGAATTAGTCATGGTGCAAAATTTAATTAATACCACAGGGAAAACTGTTTACGTTGAGAATGAGCAGTTTATAGATGCGACTACCGCAATTTCTGGCTCTGGACCTGCCTATGTCTATTATTTTATGCAAGCAATGATGGAAGCTGCCAAAGAAATGGGTTTTACTAATTCGGAAGCAGAATTACTGGTTAGCCAAACCTTTAAAGGTGCCGTTGATTTGTATAACAAATCTGATTTGACTTTTGCAGAATGGATTGCGCGGGTCTCCTCTAAAGGGGGAACAACAGAAGCCGCAATCAAAACATTTAAAAAGCACAAAGTTCACGAAGATATTATCAAAGGTGCTCAAGCTGCTTTGAATAGGGCTATAGAACTAGGGAAAAGCTAGTTACTTATTAAGCCATTTTTTAATAGATTCAACTATCCCATCTCCATTTTTTACCCAGTTAAAATGATTTAATTTAACGCCTGTTTCTGCGCGGGTTAAGGTATAATTAGTGATTGGAGTACGCTCATTAAATTTTTCATATAAATGGGCAATTGCTGCCTTTGGTGACAACCAATCTCCTTCAATGTAGATAGCTAGAACGGGTGTATTTACTTTTTTTAGCGCTTTTTCATAATCTATATCATCTCCTATTATTTTGTACCTTCCTGTGCGTCCAACATGCGCCCAATCTATTACCTGAGTTTTTGCTGCCTTTCCACCAAATCCGACTTTATGCCCAGGGAAATAACCGAATATCCGACTTAATATTGGAAAAATGGTATAGCCAATTCTATTGAAATACCGTTGTTTGCCCGACCAAGTTTTATAATACACTGAATTGGAAGCAGCAAGCACTAAACCAGCAAATAGATGGGTATATTTGGCTTGTGCTAAAGCGGCAATCTGCCCTCCAAGACTATGTCCTAATGCATAGACTTTTTGATTTGCATATTTTGACTTAATGGTATCTACAACTGTTTTTAAATCGGTTATCATTTCTAAGTAACCAAAATCTACTTTATTAGATGGCCGAATAGAATAGGTGCCTAAACCACGTAAATCTACCGACATAGTGGTGATACCATGAGCGACCAAATTGTTTACAAATGGCTCATAATAACTAGCTTTGACACCCATTGCTGGTAAAATCAGAATAATTGGTCCTTGGATTTCCGCTTTTGGAGCATATACTTCCAGATTGACTGTTACCTCATCTTGCAATGTTATAGTGTGCGATTGTTGATGCATCGTAATTTTTTTTAAAAACTGAAATTACAAAATCTATTGATATTGCAAAAATTATTACTTTTGATAAAAAAATAATCATGCAAAAATCTACCGCTATTGTTCTGACAAATGGAATGTTGGATACTATGAACGCAAAAACTTGTCATGGACTGCTAAGAGGCACCGAACGGTTTAAAGTTTTAGCTGTCATTGACCATAAATTTGCAGGACAAGATGCAGGGACTATAATGGACGGGCGCCCTTTGGATATTCCTATTTTTGCTTCAGTCACTGATTATTTGGAAGCAGGAAAAGAACGACCTAAATACTATGTGGTTGGGGTTGCCTTAGAAGGTGGTCTATTGCCAGATGATTTTAGAGAAGAGCTATTATTAGGCATGGAACAGCGTATTTCTGTGGTTTGTGGTTTGCATACTTTGTTAAGTGAGGATACGGAGTTTAAAACCAAAGCTACGCATTATGGTGTGACCTTAACCGATGTCCGTAAGCCTAGAAAATTTAATGAACTGAGTTTTTGGACGGGAGAAATATACAAGGTTAAAACACCTAAAATCGCTGTTTTAGGAATGGATTGTGCAGTTGGAAAGCGAACTACTTGTCGGTTTATAATGGAAGCTTGCCAAGCCGAAGGTATCAATGCAGAGATGATTTATACAGGGCAAACTGGGTGGATGCAAGGTTATAAACATGGTTTTATATTCGATTCTACGCTCAATGATTTTATCAGTGGAGAAATAGAACGTGCTATTGTCGCAGCCGATAAAGAAGAAAATCCCGACCTAATCTTAATCGAAGGGCAATCCTCTTTGAGAAATCCCTCTGGACCTTGTGGAACAGAATTCCTGATTTCAGGAAATGCTAAAGGGGTAGTTCTCCAACACAAACCTGCAAGAACTTATTTTGATGATAATGAGGTCTGGGGCAAAATACCTTCTTTGGCAGAAGAGATTCAATTGATTGAATTTTATGGGGCAAAAGTACTGGCGATTTGCCTTAATGAAGGGGGAGTACCCGAAAAAGAACTCATTGAATTCCAAATGGATAAGGAAACAGTATTGGGTATTCCCGTCGTTCGACCATTGAGTGAAGGTATGGATAGAGTGGTGAATGTTGTGAAATTATTTATGAGAGAAAGCTTTTAAAATTAAATTTATAACATCCCTTTTATAAACAGGTAAGTGTTAAATCCCTATTCGATTTTTATTAATTTTCTATTTATATTATTTCACTACCATTAATTATAAAAAAGGAATTATTATTGGTTTTTTATCTAAGCTGTTTTTTAAGTGTAAAAAATTGATAATCAATACTTTACAATTGGTTCTCTGTCGTTTTTAAACAATCCTAGTTTTTAGCGCTTCTACTTTATTTTTATATTTCTTTTTAATTGAATACTTTTGTAACTACTTCCCACCACTTCAATTTACTATATTTCCTAATACTATTTATATAGTATACCTCAGAATGACGATTACCTGTCATAACCTACTTAAGTTTTGCTCAAGACTAACGGCATTAACATGAACAAAATGAACACTTTTACCTTTTTTCTAAAACGGAGAAAGTTTTTACTGTTGACACTTTTAGTGGGTGTTAGCTTCCTTTCTGCAAGTTTTCTAACGACTATATTTGTCGGACCAGGAATAGCCACACCGCAGCCTATAGGAGCTTATCTCAATGGTAATTTGCCTGCTACTAACAATGTTACACCCCCTCAATTTTTGTCTCAGACGGGTGCTTTTAGCAATTTATCTGCTCTAACTCCTTCTTCAGGCGTTATTCCTTATGATATGATAGAACCCTTCTGGTCGGATGGGGCAACGAAACGGCGGTGGATGGCTATCCCTAATAATGGCACCCATAATACTACGTCCGAAAAAATTCAATTCTCTGCTAATGGTAATTGGACTTTTCCTATTGGAGCTGTATTGATTAAACATTTTGAATTGGGTGGGAAACGATTAGAAACTCGCTTTGAAGTGAGGGCTTCTAATGGTACTTATTACTATCTTTCTTATAAATGGAATAATGCAGGGACTAATGCTACACTATTAACAACAGGTTTGGATGAAACAGTGCTTGTAAATGGACAACCACAAGTTTGGCATTATCCAAGTCCTACGGAATGTTTAGATTGTCATAAACAAGATGTTGGGAATGTATTGGGGCCCAAAACTCGCCATTTAAATTCAGAAATTACCTACCCATCTACTGGCCTAAATGCTAATCAATTAGTGACTTTGAGCCACCTAGGGATTATTGATGAAAATATTACGGATGCAAATACTGATAATTATATGGCAGTGGCTGCCCATGATGACTTAAATTATTCCTTGGAATATAGAGCAAGGTCTTATATTGATGTCAATTGTTCTTATTGCCATCAACCAGCTACTAATATTGGAGAATTTGATGCAAGAATCACTACGCCACTTAGTCAACAGAATATTGTTAACGGACCGGTTATTTATGATTTAGGAGCAACGGAGCCTAGAGTTGTAAGTCCACAGAATATAGCGCAATCCTTAATGCATACTCGGTTGAATTCTTTGCAAGCCAATGTAGCAATGCCTCCTTTGGCTAAAAACGTTATTCATCAAGAAGGGGTCCAATTGATTTCAGATTGGATAAATAGCCTTTCCATTGATGAGAATAATTCTTTACCCGTTGCTTTGTTTACAGCGTCTGCATTAAGTGGTACGGCACCGCTCAATATTGACTTTGATGCTTCTGACGCTTACGACCCTGATTCTGGTAATTTGATTTATTCATGGAATTTTGGAGATGGTACAGTCGGCTTTGGGGTAAATGTTAGCCATAACTATACTTCTACAGGGACTTATAATGCTATACTTACGGTGAATGATGGTCAAAATATAGACCAGAAAACAGTAACAGTTATTGTCCATAATTCAACCGTCAATAGTATTACACCAACTTTTTCTGATAAGACAAACCTCCTTTCGACGACTAATTATAATGGAGTTTCTATGTCGGTAGTTGATATGAATGGTGATGGAAAAGATGACATTGTTAGATTTGATGGAGCGAATTCCCTTAATGTGGTTTATCAACAAGGGGCTAATCAGGCGTTTATAGCAGTTGATTATGGAGAGGTTAGTGCTGAAAACCAATGGAGTAATGCTATTGCTGACGTGAACAAAGATGGATTTAATGATATTTTGACAGGAGGCTATTATGACGATATTAAAATATTGTACAATAATAATGGTCAATCCTATAATTCATCAATTATTCCCAATTCTAAAATTTTTATTCAAGGCAGTAATTTTGTGGATATTGACAATGATGGTTGGATAGATGTCTTTGCTTGCCATGATCACGAAGACAGTCGGGAATTCAAAAACAATGGGAATGGTACTTTTACTTTTACCCCTACCATGATAAATACAACGACGACACCAACCAGTGATAATTCTGGTAATTATGCAAGTATCTGGACGGATTACGATAATGATGGAGATATAGATTTGTATATCTCTAAATGTCGAGGTGGAGTGAATAGCCCCACGGACCCAAGACGTATCAATATGCTTTTCCAAAATGATGGGAATAATAATTATACTGAAGTTGCCGCTGCTGCAAATCTTAAAATAGGTGCACAAACTTGGCTAACAGATTTTGGTGATATTGACAATGATGGTGATTTGGATTGTATAGTCATCAATCATTCTTCTCCCTCCAATTTAATGAGAAATAATGGAGATGGCACTTTTACAGATATTACGAACGCTAGTGGATTATTACCTAGTTTAGATGGTGATAAAAAAGGTGTTCAATGCTTTTTTAGAGATTTTAATAATGACGGATTTGTAGATTTACTATTTTCTGGTACGAGTCACTTTTTATTTTATAATGATGGAGATGGTACTTTTACCCAAGCCGCTAATCCATTTAATGCAAATCAGATAGAATCTTTTGCAGTTGGAGACCTGAATCAGGATGGCTTTCTGGATATCTATGCAGGTTTTGCGGAGTTATATAATAGACCCTCAGATAAGCAGGATAGGCTGTTTTTTAATGATGGAAATAATAATAATTTCATTGCTGTCCAACTAGAAGGGGTAGAGAGTAATATTAATGGGATAGGTGCTAGAGTGGAAATATATGGTTCTTGGGGAAAGCAAATCAGAGAAGTGCGTTCTGGCGAAGGTTATGGGGTGATGAACTCCTTTACTCAGCATTTCGGTATTGGAACTGCTACCCAAATTTCAAAAGTCGTCGTTAAATGGCCTTCTGGAACCACTGATGAACTTCTAAATCCAGCTCCAAATCAGTTTTTAAAAATTGTGGAAGGTAATTCAATTACGACATCTTGTACTACTGATAATGCTGAACCAAACAACGCATTTGGAGCAAGTACAAATTTGGGAGCTGGTGATATTTTTAATGAAAATGCATTATGCTTGACGACGAATGATGAAGATTACTTTGAATTTTCTACGGATAATCAGACTTTCTATGCTAGGATAAAAGGGGCAAATGGAACCGTAACGGGAGCATATAACTTGTCCATAGACAGGGTTGGGAATCTCCTTACCATTGAGACGAAACCTATTAATCAATTAGCTACGGATACCTATTTGTTCCTATACTCAGATAGCCAAGAATTATTAGCGGAGAATGATAATTTTAATAGTACCTTTTCCAAAATAACTTATACTATTCCTGATGGTGGTGGTAATTCAACTACGGTATCTTGTACTGGCAACACGACGATTACCTATGGTGAAGGGACTATAGTTATGTCGGGTCAATCAGGTCAGGAGTATTTCTTTCAAATTTTAGATACTGGTTGGAATGAGGTCTATAATTGTGGTTGGCAATGTGGTTCAACCAAAACGGCTACTAATTTAACGGCAGGAGATTATAGAATTTATATCAAGAATAGTGATTATGTAGTGATTTGTGAAAAGGTAATTACCTTATCAACAGGAGGTAATGACCCAGATAATGACGGAGACGGAGTTCCTGCAAGTCAAGATTGTAATGATAACGACCCTAATTTAACAATTGTTGGTGCTAGTTGTGATGATGG
>CALJVJ010000172.1 GCA_937974625.1 uncultured Saprospiraceae bacterium | reverse complement strand
ATTTCCATCTATATTAATAAAAAAGGCATCTACTAATATATCGAACCCTAGAATTTCAAGTAAATTGACATTGTTCTTGATAAAAAGGTTTTCAATATTATCCGCTTGGTTGAATCCATCAATAGATTTAAGATTGGTGTTATTTTCAATCACTAAGGCTTGTAAAAATTCTATTTCATTAAACCCATCAATCTGGTTCAAAATAAAATTGTTTTGTATTACAATTCTAGCGCCTACTTTTTGAATATTCAAATTCGATAGGTCTCTTAATTGCGTATTGCGAATAGATACTAATTCTGTTACTTCCTCAATCATACTTAAATTAGAGAGGTCATTGATATCATTCGCATCGTTGCGCCCAATATAAAGGATACCTTCAATTTTAGCACACCCACAAAAGTTATCCACGTCTTCCTGTGAATTTAAGACGACATTTCCCTTACAGACAGCAGTAGCAGCGGGTTGACCTTGCACCACCTGCGTGAATTTTCTATCACAAATAAGTCCATAATTTTCATCATATAACTGTACATCAATCGTATAATTTTCACAGGTCTGCAAATCAGAAATAGTAATTACAGTCTCGCAATCGTTGTTACAGGAAAAGACGGGTTGATAGGATTCGTTATACACTTTTACAATACTAATTGGTGCATTTAGGTTCTTGATAATCAGTTGGTTATTTGCAGTTCCGATATTGATGTCATCACAGTTAGCAGGGGTAGAACCACCACAATTAGCTATAATATCCAAGGTAGAATTACACATCGCTCCATTATCCCTTAGCGTCAATAAGCCCGCATTATGTCCGTTGGATTGGTCTGCATCAAGCAAAGTCGCTAATGCACAGCATTCGGTTAAAGAAGGATTGTCAGAAACCTGTAGGTTTTCGGAAATCGTCAGACCGCCAATAGCGGGCAAGCTCGCCAATAATGGATTGTTGGCAATAAGTACCCTGTCTACATTGCCGCTTAATTCAGAGAAGGACACCTCTTTTAATTGGTCATTTAATCTTATGGATACATATTGGTCAGCGGTTCTCAAGGCGACTAGTTCATCTAATACCTCAAAAGCATCATTATTTTCAAAAGAGAAACCATTAACTATTTCTAAATTTCCTAATCCATTTAAAGTGGTCAATTGACTATTAGAGTTCAAAAAGAGGATTAATTGAACTTCTTTTAGTTGCTGAAAAGCGTTGAATGTTTTTAGTGCTGGATTACCTGTAACCTGTACATCTTGTATCACTTCCATTTGATTAAAAGCATCCAAAGCGGTCAATACGGGATTATTAAATACACGAATCCCTCTAGCAATTTTTAAATTTTCTAATGCTGCTAAGGTGGTTAAATTTGTACCTGTAACGACTATATCCTCTACCACTTTTAAATTATTCAGGTTAGATAAATCATCAATATTGCTCAGATTACTAAAACGGTCACCGACATCCAAAAGTCCAGTGATTATTTCACAACCACAAAACGCATCGACTTCAACTTGATTGTCGAGGGTCACATTACCGGTACAAATACCAATTTCTAAAGTTGGCGCACCAATGGTATAATCAATGTTTTCTTGGAGTAGGTAACTAAAGTTTTCAGAGAAATACTCAATAGTTAAATGATAGATTTCTCCGTCATTTGCAGCTGCAATGTCAATATTAGCAGCACAATCAAATTCACAAGAAAATACTGAATTGTAATTGGAGTCAAAGACTCTTAGTTTAGTATTAGCTACGTCTAAATTGTTGATAACTAATTCATTGTCAATGGTTTGGATAGAGATGGTTTCACAAGTTGCTTGTGTAGATTGTGCAGTCAACACAACAGGAAATAGGCCACATAAAAGGGCCAAGAGTCGGGTAATTCTTTTTTTGTTCATATTTTTTGTTTTTAACTTTTACCCAAAGGCAAGCCAGGAACTATCTTTGAGTAGATTAGACAGTAAGGTGATAAAAAGTGTTAGGGAGTAGATTGGAAGTGGTTAGTAAAAAATAAAATTGAAAAGTGGTGGTGTAAGGAAAATAGATGGGGGAGGATTAGCATGTAATGTAATTATTTATAAGGACATTACCAAAAATAATAGTTGATTATCCTGACTAATCACAAATTTTGTTTTTGCTGACTTTCCAATTTCCCTTCTCTAAAAAATAAAAATAAAGGAAAGGTAAAAGCGATAGCAATCAGGAACGTTAGTGGAATTAAAACTAAGGTCCATTTCATTTTCAATCGAAAAGCTTCAGGAATCATCCATGCAAAAAAGGTGAAACACACCACCGTGATATCTGCCCCAATAGACTTCGCAGGTAAGGTTGTCAAACACTGGTCAATAAAATTAGCTAAAGAAGTATCCGAAGCCGTTTGAAAAAATTGGATATTATAATACCAAGTCCAAGAGATACCAAGAATAGCTAACAATAGATATAAATATTTGCGACGCATCAGAAATGACTTTTGTTAAATGATAGTTAAAGGTAATTAAATAGTAGATAATTTTAGTATAGGAAAGGAACTTCGAGTCCATCTTATAGTATAAATTAGTATATTTGGTTATATATCACTATTTATCCCTTCAACCGATTAAGTAAGAAGCGTTACGCAAAAAACAAATAATTTTCTAAATTCTTACACATGAACACACTTCGATATTTAGTGAGCCTGACTTTTATTTTAGTTAGTTTCAACTTATCCGCACAAACCAACACCCAAAATCAACCTTTAATTGCAGGTGAATTTACAACTAAGGGAGCTAAAGCTACCACAGATAGCGGAGTAGCTATTAGACCTTTTAAAAGAGTCATCTACTTCGATATTGACGAAACAGAACTTAACGGGAAAGCGAAGGGTGTCCTTAATAATCTATATAAAACTTTAGCAGCACATGAACAGTTGAACGTTCGAATCAGCGGTCACTCTAATGGCAGTTGCGATACAGAATATTGCGAAGAATTATCCAATATACGAGCAGAAACGGTTGCTTTCTATCTAATGGAACAAGGGGTAAGACCTGTTCGGTTACAGTATAATGGCTATGGCAAACAAAAACCCATTGCGACTAATAGAACGGCAACGGGCAAAAAAAGAAATCAACGGGTAGAAATACGCGTATATTAAGTTGTGAGTGATAAGTTGTAAGTGGTAAATCTGTTTTTAAGTCAAACTCACCACTTACAACTTACCATTTACCACTATCCCTCCATTTCTAACATTAATTGCTCCACCTGCAGCATGAATGCAGTTACTTCCTTAGCATTCGTCCCATCACAAAAAGCCCTTACCTGTCGATTTTTATCTACTAAAATCAATCGTCCACTATGGTCAAAACCACCGGGTGCATCAGGGTTTTCAATCGCTACACTAAAATAATCATCGGCAATGTCGTAAATGGCCTCTTTGTCACCTGTAACAAAATGCCATTTGGAAGTTTTGACATCCATATTAATTGCATATTGTTTGAGCCGTTCAACAGTATCATATTTGGGGTCGATAGAGTGGGAGAGTAGGATTAGTTTATCCTCCTTGTCAAAGCGATGGTACAAACGCAGCATCTGCTTTTTTACTTTTGGACAAATCGTTGGACAATTCATAAAAAAGAAATCAACGACGTAGGCTTTATTTTGAAAGGTTGCATTATTGACTGGTTGATTATCTTGATTGGTGAATTGAAAATCTGGGATTTGGTGATACAAAGTATCTCCTGTCGGTGAAATATCTCTATGTCCAACAATCGGTAGTGGGTCTTGTTTTTTATTAACGCAACTTATTGATAATAAGATGATTAGACAATAAAATAAAGGTATATTTTTCATGATTTAATTTTTGAATTTTAAGTAATAAGAAAACGCTGCTTTAATGTGAATGGTGCGCTTGTTCTAGACTATCAATCAAAGATTTCACTCCTGCATCATACATCATTTATAGCACCTGCAATAAATTGCAAGAAAAAGGAACTAAGCCAATGACTCATTTTATAAATAAAAACCAAACTTGTAAAAAGGGAAATTAGACTTCAGGAGGCTGGAAGATATCGTCTAGAAAGGAACTAGAAGTCCAATACACTTCAGACATAGGTACTTGTTGTAGCTTATTATACCTAATCTTAGAAGTCGCTTTGTCAAAAGCTAAAGGACACAAAACTAATTGGTAGTTATCCAAAAGGATAATAGGTAATTGTTGATTCTCTTGACTGTCTTGAATAGTGGCAGTCAATACACAAGCAGCAAAACACAATTCTTCGGGCGTAAAACGATTGAGACAAACGTTTTCTGCTAAATAATCCTGATTGGCTTTAAAAGCAGCATAAATCGCCAAGTCTTTCATAGAAACAGAAAGAATAAGTATAGCTAATAATATGGCGATGGTGTTTTTCACTAGTACGAAAGTAGCAGATTTTCTTGCGATATAAAGCGTATTAACAAAAATGTGTCATTAAAAGGAGATTTATAAACGGGGACTAGACCTTATTTCAACCTCCCTTTTTGGGAATGAAAGATGAATTGTCGCTAAATTTAGGTAGGCAATCCATTTATCGAAGATAAAATCCTAAACAAGATGAAAAAAGTATTATTTCTATTTTTTACCCTTTGCAGTACTTTGACCTACAGTCAATATCAAATGGACTTAGTCACTAGACAAAGTACAGATAGAAGTATTTCTCAGAAAATCGGTTTTACAAACATTGAGATTAGATATGGTAGTCCCATGCTTAAAAATCGGATTATTTGGGGGGAAGTAGTGGCTTATAACCAAGTCTGGCGAGCAGGAGCCAATTGGGCCACGACCATTTCTTTTTCCGAACCAGTTATCATTGATGGTCAATCGATTGATAAAGGAACTTATAGTCTATTTGTAATTCCTCGAAAGCAAAAAAGGTGGACGATTATTCTAAATTCGATACCTCGTCAATGGGGTGCTTTTAAGTATGATTCGACCAAAGATTTAGTTAGAGTAGACATCCTTCCACGGTCCATACCAAAGCAAGAAAAATTAGTTTATGAAATTGATAATTATAGTAGTGAATTAGCATTAGTGCAATTAAAATGGGGAGAGGTGTTATTGCAGTTGCCGATAGAAATAGATATGATTCAACCGCTGGACAGTCTAATGATTAAAAAATCAGAGATTTTAAAGGTGGAGACCGTATGGGTTGCCTATCTACAAGCAGCAGAATTATTATTAAAAGAAAATCAAGGCATGGAAAAGGCTTTGGAATGGATTACAAAAAGTGAAAAATTAGCAACTAAAGAAATGGATTGGCATCCGCAATATTATCCAAAAGCCTATATAATGGGGCATCTATATTGGACCAAAGCTAGAATTAATGGGGAATTAGGCAAAAAAGAGAGCGCTCTAACGGCGGTAACACAAATGAAAAGTTTAGAAAATCCAACCTTTTATGAAAAGGAAGCGGAAGCAGAGGAAATGGAGAAATATATAGAGCAGTGGAAAAATTAGCAAGCTAAATCAATTCCTTCCTTCCATAAGACAATAGCTTTTTCAATAAATTCAGCAATGTGGGTATCGGCAACATTCACTGATTTTTTAAACCGAATACAGCCTTTACCCAAATTTAATCAGGTGTCAGGTTTATTCTAAAGTCTTAAACCAAGTTACCAATGCCTGTCGTTGTGCTGCGTCAATCCAAGCCTCATTATGTCCTATCATATAGGAAAGCATGGGCATTTCCTTACCTTCTACCACTTCAATCATTTCTTCAATTTTATGCGCTTTCTTTTTTGGCTCATAGCTGGTCCAAGTAGAAAAATTTAAGTGCTTATTTCCATTGTCTACATGTCCTTTTATCCACCAAGCTAAAGGTTGCACATTGGTATACCAAGGATAATTAGTGGTGTGAGAATGACAGTCATAGCAGGCGGTTTTTAACAAATTTGCGATTTCAGTGGGTGGATTTGTATGTTGAATAAAATCTTGAGCTATATCAACCTTAGGATTGGTTTTGTCAATTTGAAAAAATTGAATGATTAATAAGGCAATAGCAGCAATGATTAAGGCAGGTTTGATAATTTTTCTTTTTTCCATAGAAGGTAATTTATTAGACTTACGAAGTCAAATCAATAATGCGTAACTGATTGATTTTTATTTAGAAAGTAAGCGATAGAGCGTCAGTTAAAAAATATTGATTTATCCATTGGTATCTTTTTTAGTTTTGCCAGCGGATTGTTGCCAATGAATATTGAAATACTAAAAAAGTATTAAAAATTTTTAAAAAATCATTTTTTTAGCAGACTATCTTTAAAGTCCCTTAAACTGATTATTTGTATTTTACCTATTAAGAAAACAATTTTTCGTGCGCCCTATTAGCCTGACACCTAGGTTAATAGGTCTCAAATCTAAGGCTCTATTTTTAGAATAGTTTTTGCATTTAAAATCGAGTTGATATAAGGTCTATTATTTAAGTCAGTTATTATCATGAATTCAAATACTTTACGTGTAAATATAGTATATTTGCGCCTGTAATCTATCTTACCAAAAACAAACTTCAGTTTATACAAAAATTTATATTCTTTTGCTAAAAAGAACCTATCATTTTTTAGTGACACTTTCTCTATAATAATGCTCTAAAATACACCAATTTCTTGTTACTCAAAAGTATTTTGTCTTACTAACACAAAACTCATGGTTTGCCGTGCTATAAAACACTATATCATATAAAGGCCAATATTATTTGAGTTAACTAAATGAGAAGAAATAATATCATTGATATAGCATCAAATGATAATTTAAGATTTGGGTACAGTCAGTACGTAGAGAGAATCAAGCATAACTTATTTGTTAGATTTGTAATTGGCTGTATCCTTTTTCTGTATTTAGTCTGTCTAAATTTTATCGTCCAGATAACCAATATTTTACAAACCTGACGTCGAAAAAAAATTGTTGCCATCCCATCCGCTGTTCACCCTTACGGGTTCATCCCGATAATTAAAAAAATCATAGTCAGAATTGCAAACTATTGATTATCAGTTAAATAAATTTTTAAACATACGCTTATTGTTAATTTTCCTTCCGCATATTTTTCCTTTCTCTTAATTGATTCGAAATTTCATAAATCGACTATATCAGGACGTCCTCTGTTGCTATTGGAGTAAAACTACTTAATAGGAGGGAGTTTATACCTAACGTTAGGTAGTAGGTAGACCACTAGAAAAAGGTATTTTTTTTTGTTGTGTGGCTATGTATCTTTGCATCGTTATTCTTAATTAGACAAAATCTAAATAAAAATAAGAAAATGAGATTTATAGTTACCATTTTATTGATATCGTTGAGTTTTGGACTTTTTGCTCAATTGTCTGACCCATCGCAGAACACAGCAGACCGTCTTTTGGGCAGTACGGGTAGTCTGAATATTGCGGGCTATGCAGATATTGATTATAACCAACCATTAGGTGGTGACCAATTTAATAACGGCAAATTAGATGTCCACCGTTTAGTGATGTTATTTGGTTACAAATTTGATAATAAGACCTCTTTTGTTACAGAGATAGAGTTCGAGCATGTCAAAGAAGTCTTTATCGAACAAGCATTTGTGAATCATCGAGTTAATAAATACTTCAATTTTAGAGCGGGTTTATTACTAATTCCAATGGGAATCGTGAACGAATACCACGAATCACCTACTTTTAATGGGGTAGAACGCCCTAATGTCGATAAATATATAGTACCGACTACTTGGAGAGAACTAGGTTTAGGGTTTACAGGAAGAATTGATGAGTTATCCCTAAAATATCAAGTTTATATGGTAAATGGATTTAATGGTTTTGATGGTACAGGCAAATTCACAGGCAAGAATGGCTTGCGAAGTGGTCGTCAAAAAGGCGCAGAGTCCTTTTCTAGTTCCCCAAATTTTTCTACGAAGCTAGACTACTATGGAATCTCTGGTTTGAAACTGGGTTTAGCAGGATATATAGGAGATTCTCAATCTACATTATATAATGGCTTAGATAAAAAAGATGCCGCTGGAATTGCTCGGGCGGATAGTTCGACTGTCGGAGTTGCAATGGTTGGTTTCGATGCAAGATATAGTAGACAGGGATTTGAATTAAGAGGCCAATTGAACTTTACCAGTTTGTCTAATACAATGGCTTATAATGCCTTTACAGGAAATGATGTGGGTAGTAAAATGAGTGGTTTATATTTAGAAGCAGCTTATAACATTTTTCAAAAGAATAAAGAGCTAAAAACAGAGTTATTTCCATTTTTTAGATACGAACAATACAATACGCATCAATCAGTTGTCCGAACAATAGAACAAGATAATGCCTTTAAAAGAACGGAGCTAACCGCAGGATTGACGTGGAAAATGACTCCTGGAACTGCCTTGAAATTGGATTACCAATGGCTAAAAAACGATGCAGAGGAAGGTTTTAGAAATCAGCTGAATCTAGGAGTAGGAATTTGGTTTTACTAAAATTATAATTTTTGGAATAACGCCATTTCTTAGACCTGCGAGCACTTTAAGTACTTGTAGGTCTAAAGCGTTTAACTTAAAAAATTGATGATATGAAAAACGTAATTAAATTTTTCGTTTGTTGTACTTTATTATTCGCAGTTAGTACGGTCAATGCGCAAGAACGCACAGGTAAGATTAATAAAAAAATAAACAAAGCCATCGGGAAATTGTGGGAAGGGAAAGTAATAAACGAAAGCAAAGTGCCCACAGATGTAGCCTACGAATTGGAATTATTTTTTGACGAAAGTAAACTAAGTCGATTGACCGCAGATGGTTCATCAGTTGGGTATATGTTATTACGTCGAGGTTACGGATGTAAGATAGGAGGCTGTGGGACAGGTAGTTATGCGGATGGAGGCACTTGCGCTGCGGATGGAGGTACTTATGAGACTTTTGATTATGTTGTCTTTTTTGATGAAAGTTTGACCCTATTAAAAATGATGGTGGTAGATTATCCCGGGGACTATGGCTATGAGATTTGTAGCAAAAATTGGTTGAAGCAATTTGTCGGTTACCAAGGCAAGCCTTTAACCTACAAAGCAGATATTGATGGCATCTCAGGCGCTACGATTTCTGCAAAATCTATTACTTCTGATATTCAATCTGTTCATAAATATTTGACGCAATTAGTATTCAACTCCTCTGAACAATTATTGACTGGTTCAACAAACAAATAGCATTTACGCACAATAATTAACAATTTTATAGGTCAATGCCACGATTTAGACTGAGAATCTATATCTTAGACCTTTTATAGATTCCATTTTTTTGTCAAAAAGACTAAAAATACAATCCTACTCCCAATTATTGGACCAACTTCCTGAGTCCGAACGCCTTACCGTCGAAGTGTTAAAGCAGATTATTTTAGACCACTTATCGAGTTATGGCAAAGAAAAAATATCCTACAATGTGCCGTATTTTTATGGTAAAAAAGGGATGGTTATTATTTGGCCAGCGACTATTCCTCGTGGAGGTATCAAATCGGGCGTACTATTAGGCTTTTGGCAAGGCTATTTATTAGCAGATGAAGATAACTACCTAACTCATGGAACCAACAAAAAAATATTTTACAAAATTTATCAGTCCGTGGAAGAGATTGACGAGTCGGCTATTGTGAAATTATTACAAGAGGCGGTCGAGTTGGATGCATCCTTTTAAATGCTCTCAAAAAGATAAAATCCGTTTCTAAGTGCAATATGATGTGCCCCACTTTTAGATTTTGAATTCGCCCGACTAGCTGTCAGGCTGGCGGTTTATACCATTCACCATTTACAACTTACCATTCAATCAAACCCCCTCAAAAATCCCCGTACTCAAATACCTATCCCCTCTATCACAAATAATACAAACAATTACCCCTTCATCAATCGTCTCCGCTAATCGACTGGCCGCCAAAGTAGCGCCACCCGAACTCATGCCCGCAAAAATGCCTTCTTCTTTTGCCAAACGTTGCATCATTTTTTTAGAGTCCTCACTAGAAACATCCAAAATCCAATCCACGCGCTCAGGGTCATAAATCTTCGGTAAAAATTCAGGCGACCAACGCCGAATGCCAGGGATACGAGAACCATCAACTGGCTGAACCCCAACGATTTGTATATCTGGATTCTGTTCTTTTAAATAGCGAGAAGTGCCCATAATCGTCCCTGTTGTTCCCATAGAAGAAACAAAATGAGTGATTTTTTGGTCCGTATCTCGCCAAATTTCAGGGCCAGTCGTTTTATAATGTGCGCCCCAGTTATCAGGATTGGCGAATTGATTTAAGGTCAAGTAGCCACCTTGGTCTACTAAATATTGCGCATATTCTCTAGAGTATTCAATTGTCTTTTCGGCAGGTGTCAGAATCACATCTGCACCGTAAGCTTTCATCGTTTGCACCCGTTCCACCGTCGCACTTTCAGGCATAATCAGCGTAATCGGAATATCAAATTGAGCAGCAATCATAGACAAAGCAATCCCTGTATTTCCACTCGTTGCTTCCACCAACTTGACCCCTTTTTTAAGGTCTCCTCTATCCAAAGCACACTTAATCATATTATAAGCAGCACGGTCTTTGACACTACCACCAGGATTATGGCCTTCCAATTTACCATAGACCTTAACGCGAGGTTTATTGATAATCTTTTTTATTTCTACTAAAGGCGTATTGCCCACTAAATCCACTAAATTCATGATAAGACCACTTCGTTGTCAGAGGACAGACCATCCATGAAATGGATTGTCAGAGGTCAGATTCCTCTAGGAATAAATAAATGATTTTTAATAAATTGGTTTTAATTTGACTTGGTCAGAGTATGGTTTATATAAGGTAAAAGTCTGACTTCTGACAGTCCCAATTCATTGGGTCGGTCTGACTTCCCTGCTATGCAGGCAGGTGACCTCTTTTAAACCTGCTTCGCCATCTTCGCCTCTTGATTCAATCCTTTATAATAAACCCTTGATTTTGGCAAAACACTCTTCGTAATCCAGACATTACCACCAATAATACTATCCTCTCCAATCACTGTATTGCCACCTAAAATGGTAGCACCAGCATATATGACCACATTATCCTTGATAGTTGGGTGTCTTTTGGTCGACGCCATTTCTTTTTTGACACTCAAAGCACCAAGGGTCACCCCTTGATAGATTTTGACATTTTTACCAATATGGGCGGTCCCACCTATAACCACACCTGTACCGTGGTCAATGCAGAAATTATCCCCAATCGTAGCGCCGGGGTGTATGTCAATACCCGTTCTAGTATGCGCATGCTCCGTCAGGATTCTAGGCACCAAAGGTACATCCAAATGAAATAAGGAGTTAGCTAAGCGATAGACCGCCACTGCATAAAATCCAGGGTAAGTCCGAATGACTTCTGCATTACTGATAGCCGCAGGGTCACCACTCATCATGGCATCTGCATCCATTAATAATTTTGCACGAATATCAGGGAGTTGGTTAAAAAAGGTATTAGTAATAGCTTGGACATCTTTATTCAGTTGTCCATTTAAATCAGATAAGATACTTACTAGTTCCTTATTAAGATTGGCATAATCTTGCTCAAATTCCGACATTCGAGAATACCGTTTGTCAGATAATTGAGGAAAAAGGATTTGTAGCAAACCCGTAATGAGACTGCAAATGACTTCAGGAGAAGGCATTGCTTTATTATGACGATGTGCTTCGTATAATTGAAAAAGAAATTCTTTTTGGGACATTAGTAGCTATTAAATTTACTAAAATCACCAAAGGATAACCTCGGTTAAACTTTGGTTATACCTTTAAATGAGACAAAAGGAGTAAAAGTTTCACGAAGCTGCAAATTAACAAGTCTGAGATAAAGATTGGGATATTTTGGAGAGAATAAATTTAGAAGTCTCCCACCTTTGCTGATAGGCAGGCGACTTCTATTTCAAACAATTGTAAAAATTATTGAATAATTAATAATGTACTGACGGTTGTCGATGCAGTTTGAAAACGAATACTATATTGTCCACTTTGTAAAGCACTAGTATTCAAAGTTTCCATAGCTTGAGTTTTATCAATTTGTTGTTGTTGGACCAACCGCCCCAAATTATCAAAGATAGTAATAGTTGCTGCTTTATTTAGCTGATTATCAGGCAGGATAAGTTGTGCATGAGTAGTTGCAGGGTTAGGAAATAATTGAAATCCAAGTTGCTGAAACGTCGGTGGAATACTCGTTGAATTTTCCACAACTTGAACTTGAAAGACCTTAAAGGTAGCCAAACCTTGACTATCTGTTGCTTTGAAAACAATTTGGTAAGGCATGGTTCTAATATCAGTCAAGCTAGGCGTCCATGTAAAACGACCACTTAAAGCGGCTATTAGTGGATACCATTCCACCGTTGCATTTTCTAGGATAACACCTCCTGAAGAGACTCGGAAAAAGACAGCACCTTCGGCAGGGTTATCCTCTGAATCGTGGATGGAAAAGTCAAATGCTAACGAATTACCTGCTTTGAGCGTAATTAATACATTTTGTTCAGGATTGGTGTTGATTTCTGGTGGTGTGTTTGCTTCTGGTTTAATTAAAATCTGCATGTCCCGAATCATTTCTTCATGAAGTGTTCCATTTCGATAAGATTTTATCTTTATAGCGATATTATATTGTCCAACAATTTGAGGACTATTCCAAACCAATAAACCCGTTTGTTCATCGAAGGTATAACTATTTTCTGCGCCTGCCCCAATTTGGTCAATTTGGATATAATTGGGTACGGCCTCATTGATACCCATTAAAGGTGTTACCAATTCATAGGCAATACTATCCCCATCTAAATCAAATGCATTTGGCGTATGCATAAAAGGTTGGCGAACAAAACCGACATCAATAGGGGAAATTAAAAGGGTAGGGGATTGATTCGTTCCATCTTCTAGAGGTTCTAAGGTAAAAGTTGTTTGGAGATGAAATTCTACTGAAACAGAATTAGGCGGATTAACATTTAAAATATTGTCATTTCTATTGGGGTCTGTCATGGAAAGAGTATAAGTCCCAAGTTCCGAATAGGTGTGGGTACCTAGGTATCTATTTATTTGGTAATCGTTTCCAATAGTGTCTCCATTCATATTATCGCGAATCAATCGCTCACAAGTACCATCTCCCCAGCAAAGAGTCAAGCTATCTCTGTCTGCTGCAACACTACTTGCTTGCGTATAAGTAATAATGACTGCTTGGACGGTAGATGGACCAATCTGCTTGTAAGCTATCTCCCCAGCCCGATTATGAGTGGCATGCAAAAAAGAAACGAAGCTACAGAAAATAAGGGTCATAACAGTTGTACGCATGGTGGATGATTTTAAGGTGTTTTCAAAAAATATTGGTGTATTAGTACTGACACACAACCTATTTGTTATAAAGAGTACCTAGTTTTAGTAAAAGGTTGGATGCCGCAAAAAAAATCTACATAAAAATATGTTAATTATAGCCTTTTGTACAGTAGGTTTTATTTAAATTGGTTTCTTTTGAATGTTTTGTGGACTCAAAACGAAAAAAGTATCATGAAAAATTGAATTACTTGAAAATACAAAAAAATATGAGGAGTTATATATTATCCTTTATGCTAATGTTCAGTTTACAGGTTGGGCTAACTGCGCAAAAAGTATTGCAGATAGAAAAATTAGGAAAAGCCAAAACCGAGAAACTATACATTGGTGAATCCATATTTATTCAAACAAAGGATAATCCCGATTGGTTTGCGGGCATTATAGATGACCTATTACCTGATGCACAGGCGGTCGTTTTTTATGACCGAATAATACCTATCCAAGATATTACTGCCGTAAAATTTAGGAAAAAAAGTACAATGAATGGTCTTGGAAAGGCTTTGCAATGGTCTTGGGTAGTTCCCGCTGGATACCAAGCCGTCTACGATTTAGTAGAACCTGTTAGTAGCGAAGAACGAAAAGAAGCGTGGAAAGCTACGGCAATTATTAGCGGAAGTACTTTTTTGTTAGGGTCTTTAATGCGGTTAATTCCGCCTAAGAAGCTAAAGTTTGGAGAAGGGGAAAGAAGAAGATTGAGGGTATTAGATTTGACCTTTTATTCTAAGGATGAATTGACATTTCAAGGAAATTAACGAGGTAAATTAGGTTGATAAGGCTAATAAAGTAATGAGGTTAATAAGGTAATAAGGTTGATAAGGAAAGGGGCATTAACACCTTATAAACCCTATGAACCTCATTACCTCATAAAGCTCCCTACGCCACTTCCTTTCCTCTAGAAGCTTCTAATAATTCAAACCATTCTTGGTCTGTTAATTCTATTTGTAGGGCTTGAATAGCCGCTTTAACTCTATCAATCCGAGCCGTACCTAAAATCGGTAATATTTTGGCAGGATGCTTTAATAAGAAAGCTAAATAAATTTGGTCCAACCCAACTCCACCACATCGTTCACTAATCGTTTGTGCTACCTTTTGAATACGTTGGGTCCGAATTTCACCAGATTCTGTAAAGAGATTCCCTCCACCAAGTGGTGACCAAGCTATCGGACTTATCCGTTTTTTTAGACATTGGTCAAAAGTGCCGTCAAAGAAAGGAGGTAAGTGGAGAATAGACGCTTCCACTTGATTGGTCACTAAGCTAAATCTAGATTGTAGCATTTCAAATTGAAAAGTCGTAAAATTAGAAACCCCAAAATGATTGACTTTTCCTTGTGCTCTTAATTGTGTAAATGCTTCAGCAATCTCATCAGGGTGCATCAATGGATTCGGCCGATGAATGAGCATTAAATCGATATAATCTGTATTCAACTCTTTCAAAGAGTTCTCTGCGGAATCAATGATATGCTGTTTGCTTGTACTATAAGATTTAATCTTGTTTTGAGGTCGATTAGGCGTAATTAGATTTATTCCACACTTAGTGATGATTTCCATCCTTTTACGCAAATCAGGTCGTACTTTTAACGCTCGCCCAAAGTCCCCTTCAGTAGTATAATGTCCATAAATATCTGCGTGGTCAAAAGTAGTGACGCCCGCTTCAATAGATTCCTCAATTAATTGAGTAATAGCTCTTGTTCTCAATTTCCATCCCCATGCACCCCATTTCATGGTACCAAAAATTATACGGGAAAGTGTAGGCCCATTACTGGCGATTTTTATTCTTTTCTTCATAGATTATTGTGGTATTTAAATATAACTGATTTTACGCATTCTCGTCTAGAAATAGTAAAAATTAGTTATTAAAAGTTATTGGAGGAAATTAGAAGTTATTATCGTCAGAAACAGAAACATTTGCAAATAAACAGAATTCTACGATAAATAAACTAAAAGGGAAATCTTCTGTAAATACCCAAAATAACTTTCAATAACTTTAATGACACTAAATAACTCTAATTTTTACATCAGGTTGATTTAGTAGGTAACATCAGTAAATAACCAGTCTAAGTATTTTTAGATTTTAGATTTAAAATTTAATCAAGCTACTTTTTCATAATTATCATCCCATTTTTTCTCAACAGGTGTGCCTAGTTTACCTAATTTAGCAGCGACCAACATAGAAACAGTAGCATCTCCAGTGACATTCACTATAGTCCTCACCATATCAAGGGGTCTATCGACTGCAATAATTAAAGCCAATCCTTCAACAGGAATACCTGCTTGACCGAGCACAATTACCAACATGACCAATCCCGCACTAGGTACTGCAGCAGCTCCAATAGAAGCCAAAGAAGCAGTCATGACGATACCTAATTGAGTTGCTAAATCCAAGTCCAAACCATAAGCTTGAGCAATGAATACAGCAGCTACAGCTTGATAGCAGCTAGTTCCATCCATATTGACAGTTGCCCCTATAGGTAATACAAAACTAGCAACTTCTTCGTCTACGCCCAAGTGTTCTTGTACGCGTTCCATTGTAACGGGTAGCGTTGCTGCACTTGAACTAGTCGAGAATGCTAATAATTGGGCAGGTGCGATACCATTAAAAAAGAAACGGTAAGATTTGCCTGTAAATAATTTAACAAGCATTGGATAAAATACAAAAATCATTATGGCTAGTCCTAATAAAAGGGTAAAAGAGTATCGGAGTAGGGCAATGAAAATATCCTTATTCGGAGCTTCTGCCACAAGTGCTGCTAAAAGACCAAAGACCCCAATAGGAGAATAGAGCATTAATAAATCAATCATTTTAAGAATGACTTCATTCAAACTATCAAAAAACTCTTTTACAGGGCGAGACTTTTCTTCATCAATAAGAATTAAGCCAACGGCAAAGAAAATGGCGAAGAAAATCACTTGCAACATATTTCCATTATCTGCAGCTGCGCCCAAGATATTATCAGGAACAAGGTCTATCAAGGCTTGTAAAGGGCCTGCTTCTTGCTGATTGGTTGCTAAATCAATTTTTCCTTGAGCAGCTCCTTTATAGTCAGATTTTAATTGTTCTCTAGTTTCTTCTGTAATTCCAGAGCCTGGTTGTATTATATTGACAAGACCAAGACCTAAAACGACAGCTACAACAGTGGTAATAATATAAGTACCAATAGTTCGACCACCCATTAGGGATAGTTTAGAAATATCTTTTAAATCAGTAATACCTTTAATGAGAGAGGCCAAAATCAAAGGAACAGCTATTAATTTTAAGGCTTTTATGAAAATAGTTCCAAAGGGTTTTACCCAATTAACGATTAATTCTTTACCTCCAGAAAACTGTATAGCTACCCATCCGGCAACCATACCTAGAATCATGCCTATAATAATTTTCCAATGTAGTGGTAGATTTTTCATAATGTAAATTTATACTGATTAGTTTTTTGGTATTAGAAAATCAGGAAAATAAAATTTAGCAGCCAAAATAGGAAAATTGTAGCTAAGAATAAGCATAAAAAGGGTTTTCCAGTGAAATAAGTCTCAATTGAATCACTGTCACAAAAAAGGAGGATAATATTTGGTATTTTTTAAATAAGAGCAGAAAGTTTTTGAGGAGTAGTTATTTTTTTTAAAAAAGGAAAATTGGTTAAGTAAAGACATATATTTTATAAAAAAGTATAAAAGCCAATTATTTAAGCAGGTTTAGGCAGGTTTTTCAGAAAAAAGGGAAATAAAAAGAAAGCATTTTTTACAGTAGTCCATTATTTTTTTTACAAGAAAGACAAACTAAGGCTGTCACGAAACACAATATTTTGAGTTGAAGCCGATAACTAATAAGCCGTAATTGCAATCATATTATAATAAAACTTTCCCTCCTATTATAATTACTTATTTCCCCATTTCCCCCAAAATTATTCCCCATTTTTTCTCTTAACAAGAGATTATTCAAAGGCAATTTTTGTCTGAATGAATAAAATACACGGAATACTATTTTTAGAGATTTTTCTTAGAGTGCAAAATTTTAGTCATTCTCTCCCCCAAGTAATATCTCAATATTTACCAGCTAATAAGATACTTACCATCTATTAAAAAGAACATTACATTTAATTGCAAGCATACTTGCAAACTATTGTCTATTAGTTACTTGTAAAAAAAGTAAACCATTTATTAGGATCATCTGTAACTCTCTAAATTCTAATAGGTGCTTTTGAATTAATCGAATTACTGCTATGAAAAAACTTGTACGTTTTTACGGTAAAAAACAACTGTTGTATCCATCTGTCAATACAAATAATTGTAAACAGGAATCAAATTTCAGGATATTAAATAAGTTGTCAACATTGAATTCCTTTGCGTTTCAACTATTGAAGGCAGGACTTATGGTCTTAGCCTTTTGTCTGTTGGGGACAACTCAAAGTAATGCTCAACTTTATGATTTAAATCTTTCTCAATCTGTTGATAAGGACAGTGTGGGAATAGATGATACGGTCATTTTTACATTGACGGTTAATCACGAGGCAGGAGCTACGGCATCTGGCATAGTGGTGACAGACTCCATTTCAACTGGACTCACCGACATTGTGTTAGTTCCATTAACAGATGGAGGGCTAGCCACCTATGATGCGACGACTCGCAAAATAACGTGGACGCTGCCAGACTTGGATGCCATCACTGATAACTCCACTGAATTAATGTTCAGTGCAAAAGTTATTGAGGAAGGTATCAGTTTTAACATAGCAGAAATAACGACATCAAATTTTGATTCGGATTCAGAAGCAGATAATCTAAATTATCTAGAGGACGACATAGCTGCGAATTGTGTATCGGTACCGATAAAAATGTGTACTGCTATTCAAGACTCAGTTTTAGTATCAGCTCCAACCGGTGCCACGAATGTTCAGTGGTATCGGATTCATGATTTTGGGGGAGATGGTGCTATTGGAGCAGGAGATACCATGGCTTTAGCAGCAGGAAACGATGCAGCTATTGATTCCATTGGTACCTATTTCTTTACAGCAGATTTAGGAAGCTGTCAAGCAGGTAACTGTTGTCCATTGATGATAGAACCAGCTTGTATGGATTTGGCATTAACTAAAACTTTGACAACGACGGGTACGATTAATGCCGGAGACACAGTAGAGTTTGCAGTTAAAGTCTATAACCAAGGAGCAATCGATGCCGATAGTATTCAATTATACGATTACTTACCAGATGATTTAAATCTAGTAGTAGAAAATGGTTGGACCTTAACAGGGACAGGAGATACTACTGCAACTAGATTATTAACTGTAGCAGATGGAGATTTAGCACCAGGTGGACTAGCAGCTACAGATTCTGTTACCGTAAATATAAGAGCAGTTATTGACGAGGCCTTTTTAGGTACAAGTCTAGTTAACTATGCAGAAATAGGTAATCAAACAGATATATTTGGAAATGATTTATCCGATTCAGATTCCTTTGATGATATCAATAGAGGGAATGACACAGGTGGCGAACCTGGAGGAGCAACTGACGATGTTACCGATAATTCTGGTGGAGATGAGGATGACCATGACCCAGCAGAAGTAGTTATCAATCAAGTTTTTGATTTAGCTTTAAGAAAAATTTTAGCGCCAGGTCAATTATCTTCAGTTAATATTGGAGATACCGTTAATTTTAAAATTTGGGTATTTAACCAAGGTACGCAAGCAGCTTACAATACTAATCTTGTAGATTATACGCCTACAGATATGACTTTGGTAAGTAATAATGGTTACAGTCCAAATTGGATAGATAATACGACCACGGCGACCAGATTTCACAATGGACCAATAGCGGCGGGAGATTCTATAAGTTTTGATATTTCCTATAAAGTTGATGACAATTTTATGGGTACTTCTATTACTAATACCGCGGAAATTTCTTCTAGTGATAATGATATAGATAGTGGAAATGGGCGTCCTACCGATGTGGATTCAAGTCCAGATGCTTTAAATGATGAAACTGGTGTAACTAATAACGATATAACTGGTGATGGTAAAAATGGTGGTGATGAAGATGACCATGATATTGAACCTGTTACCATTAATCAAGTATATGATTTAGCTTTAACGAAAGTTTTAGCAGAGAACGGTCCATTCGTAGCAGGTGATACGGTTACCTTTAGAATCTATGTCCATAACCAAGGAACCTTGGATGCAGCTGCCAACACGGTAGAAGTAACCGACTATGTACCAGCGGATATGACTTTAGTAGATGCAGATTGGACAGGGAATACATATACTTTCCCAAGTTTGATTGCAGCTGGAGGCATAGATAGTGTAGATGTAGACTTAAGAATTGACCCAAGTTTCATGGGCTCAACGATTACAAATAATGCGGAGATTACAGCAGACGGTGGAGATGATGCGGATAGTGCGCCAGCAGATAATGCAGGTGATGCACCAGATGGAACAAATCCATTAACTGATGGTAATAGCGATCCAAATACGCAAGATCCTAATGATGATGATTATGATCCAGCAAGTGTACCAGTTGAACAATACTTCGATTTAACCTTAAATAAAGTAGCACCAGCAGGGGTATTTGATTTGGGAGATACGGTTACTTATACAATTAATGTAACGAATGAAGGAACGATTGATGCGACGAGTGTAGTCATAAAAGATCAGGTGCCAAATGGTTTAATCTTAATAGATACAGACTGGAACTTAGCGGATAGTACGTATACAATTGCTAGTTTATCAGCAGGTACATCAGTAGCTATTTCAGTTGACTTAAGAATTGATCCCGCATTTACAGGAACAACAACAACGAACTTAGCTCAGATAGAGTCAGCAGCAAATAGTGCAGGTTTACCAGACAGAGACAGTGCACCAGGAAATACTTCGGGAGTAGAGGATGACGAAGATACGGCAGTATTAAATATTGGTCAGACTTACGATTTAGCTTTAACAAAAGTATTAGCAGAGAACGGCCCATTCGCAGCAGGGGATACGGTAACGTTTAGAATCTATATTCATAACCAAGGAACACTAGATGCAGCAGCGAATACGGTAGAGGTAACGGATTATGTACCAGCTGATATGACTTTAGTAGATAGTGATTGGACAGCAGGTGGAACGTATATGTTTACCAATGCAATCGCAGCAGGTAGTATGGATAGTGTAGATGTAGACTTAAGAATTGACCCAAGTTTCATGGGCTCAACGATTACCAATAATGCGGAGATTACGGCAGACGGTGGAGATGATGCGGATAGTGCGCCAGCAGATAATGCAGGTGATGCACCAGATGGAACAAATCCATTAACTGATGGTAATAGCGATCCAAATACGCAAGATCCTAATGATGATGATTATGATCCAGCAAGTGT
>CALJVJ010000171.1 GCA_937974625.1 uncultured Saprospiraceae bacterium | reverse complement strand
AAATAACAAATTATATGCTAAAAATGCAGCCTTATTGGATACCTTACCAACTGGTACTCCTGTTTATTGGGAATGGTCTACGGTATGGGGAGGGTATGGAGATGAGACACAACCGTTTATAGATAAAGGGTCGGACAATAGTATTTTTGTAGCAGGAAGTACAGAAGGGGATGGAAATGGTTTTATAACAACACCAGGGGTATATCAAGAAACAACTGGTTTCAAACAACCTTTATTTATTTCTAGGTTTGATTCCACAGGGCAATTGATTTATAGCACCTTTATGGCAATGGGGGAACAGAATTTCCTTCGAGATTTCCAAGTATTTGGCGAGTGTGCTTATATCATGTATGATGTCGCAAGTGGTTCTAATTTATCTGGACAAACCTTACATGACTTAGATGGAACAGGTAATGCCAATACCGTAAGTGTTTTTACAGCAACAGTCATTGAAAAATTAGATGCAACAGGTAATTTAGCATGGAGCACAGTAATTGATGGGAACGGTTACGAAACAGGATATGAGCTCATCGTAAATGATGGGGGTGTTTGGTTCTATACAGGCTCAAGTTCTACAGATTTACCAACTTATAATGCACATCAACCTGCTAATGCAGGAAGTAATGACCATTTTGTAGGTCGACTTGGATTTGATGGGCAGCCAGCTTTTGCGACTTATTATGGAGGGATACAAACAGATGATTATAATGAATTTGGGATTATTGGCTTAGCTGCCAACGATGAAGGAATGGCCTTTGCAGGATATTCTAATTCTTCGACTGGGTATCCTGTTACGGTTAACCCAATTAATTATCCAAATCCCGACCCCCCGAATACCATTACCAAATTTAATGCAGATGGCACTTTAGCCTATAGTCTTTTGTATGGACAAGCAGAAGATGTACAGCCTCTTCATGCTATTGATATGGATGAAAATGGTAATTTATATTTAGTGGTACATGATTACGAATTTTTTATGCCTACTACTCCAGGCGCTTTCCAAGAGTATACTAATTCTAGTTGGGATATACATTTAGCTAGTTTAGACTGTGATGGTAATTTGAATTGGGGGACTTTTATCGGAGGTTCTTCCAATAGAGATTATGTCAAACACATGGAGTATGAAGATGGGCATATCCTATTAGCAGGAGAAACTGAAAGTGTAGACTTTCCAACTACTGCGGGGTCAGCAATGCATAATGGGGATGGGTTTTCAGATGTTTTTGTTGCTAGTTTTACACCAGATGGTACGATAGAATATAGCCATTTATATGGAGGGACGGATGAAGATAATGTCTTAAATTTTGATACCGAAAATGGTTGTGCATCTCTTTTAATTAATCAAGAAGAGGAAGGATTTCCTGTGACTAGTGATCCATTGAATTCTTTTAGTGGAGATAATAATTTAGTCATGCGCTTGAATGATGATGGAAGTGTAGCTTATAGTATGCCAATAGAATGCTTTGCCGATTTGTCTGACTATCAACATAATTATTATAGGCCCTCGACGGGAATTGTTAGTGTTGGTGAGCGAACTTGTTATATTTCTTTTGGCGAAGATGCAGATTATCCAACTACTGAAGGTGCTTATTTTACGGATAATTTGAATGGCTCAGATTTATATTTAGGTTGTGTAGGACCCGTTCCTTGTCCTGGCAGTACTGCTTATAATACCACCAATACACTTAGTCCTACGATTGTTACTGCCTGTCAAGATGGTACTATTCCTGGTATCACAGGTACGGAAATGGAATTATTAAATGATAGTCTAGATTTAATAGCAATTTATAAAAGAGGCATGCCAGTGGGTGTTCCAGAAGGTTTTTCGGCTGTAAAGTATCAATGGCAAGCGTATAATGAAATTACCTTAATGTGGGAAAATGTAAGTGGCGCAATAACCAGAGATTTTTTGCCTCCACCAACGAGTGCCGATGTAGATTATCGAAGAGCTGTCTTTACTTCCAATACAGTTTGTGATACCTTATTTTCTAATGTGGTATCGGTAGAAGTCGAAAGTTCAACCGTTGCACCGAGTTTACCACCAGATTCCATTTATCAAAAATGTGGGACCTCTACCATTATCATTGATGCAACAGCAACAGGTGGTGCAGGAGGATATACTTACAATTGGTCACCAACGACAGGCTTGTCCAATCCCAAATGTGGGACTTTCCCAAACTGTGCCTTTATGGAAGTAAGTGTAACAGAATCAACTATTTATATAGTGTCTGTCACGGATGCCTTGGGATGTGTACAAACCGAACAATATACGGTAAATGTCTATGACCCTTTAGTGAATGCAGGACCAGATATGACTTCTTGTGATGGAACAGGGCTGCAATTAGGCACGCCACATATTGCTCCTGGAACAGGGGATTTCTCTTATAGTTGGACCCCAAATGATGGGACTTTAAGTTGTACTACTTGCCCTCAACCGATTGCTAACCCAACCATAACGACGACCTATACTTTGGAGGTAACTGGACCAGACGCTTGTACCGTTTCAGATATGGTAACTTTAAGCGTTGTTTCTGTAACAGCAGATGCTGGGCCAGATTCTGTAGCGGTTTGTATTGGAGATACCTATGATTTAGGCGAACCTAATTCCAATGGCTATACCTATGGTTGGGCGCCATTAAATTATTTAGATAATGCTTTAATTGCCCAACCTGAATATAAAGTTGGCTTTTTACCAACTTCCAATCCTTATCAATATACGATCACAAAAACACATAATGGTTCGAGTTGTCAAGATGTGGACACCATCAAGGTATTCAACTTACAAGTAGATGCAGGGCCTGATGGTTGTGGTCCACGAACGGTAGGTACACCAGACCCACATAATTTCCCTGTTACTTATGATTGGACCATAGCACAAGTTACAGGTGGAACAACCGCAGATGTAACAGTGAGCTGTACAGATTGCCCGCAGCCATTTATTGATTATGACCGAACGACTGTTCAAGTTTGGATGTCTGTTTGTGTGTCCTATTTAGGAACGACTTGTTGTGACACGGTTTGGTTGCCAGATTGTCTCTGTCCTTTTCCTGACCCAGAAGCGATAAGTGATGCAGGTTGTGCTATTGCGAATCCATTCTTTAATACTTCTTTAGTTGGAGCGGGAGCAGATACGGCTAATTTTGATTATGTCTGGACCGCAGATACAAACGGAATAACAGTTAGTAATCCTTTAGGGATTCCTAATTTAAATAGTCCTTTGTTACAGGCGATTACCCAAGAAATTGATTATGATGTAACGTATACTTTAACGGCAACGCATAAATTTACACCAACGTACTCTTGTGCGGGTTCTGTAGAAATCTATTCCACCAATATCGCTTTACCTGCAAGTATGGCTACCGATACAAGTACCTGTGCAGGGCAAGGAGTACCAATTGGGAGTTTTGGTACGGCAGGATGGTCCGCTAGTTGGAAAGGGATTCAAGGAGATACTTTAGAATTAAATAATCCTCAAATTTTCAACCCTATTTTTACGCCAACGGAAGCGGGAACCTATATATTTGAAGTAACCGTAGCCGATGATGTAACAGGCTGTTCAACAAAAGATACCGCAACCATTGAAGTGATTGAAGTGGTAGCGGATGCGGGAGATGATTTATTAGTGTGTGACCAAGCGATTATTCAAATTGGCGCAAGCGCTATTCCTGATTTAGTATATTCCTGGGAACCAGTTTCTGTTAGTGACCCAACTATTGCCCAACCAATAGATACTGTTTTTGCCAATACGGAATATCGATTATTGGTAACAGATTCTACGGGCGGTTGTCCACAAAGAGATACCGTACAAATAACGGTTGTCAGTCCACCTTCTTTTGATGCAGGTTCCGATGTAGAGGTTTGTGAAGGTGGAAGTATTCAGATTGGAAATGACCCGGTAGCAGGACAAGCATACTTATGGTCCCCAACAACGGGTTTAGATGATGCAACAATTCCCAATCCGATTGTGTCGCCTAGTTTTGCAGCTCCTGGCAGTCAAGTTTATACAGTAACGATTACTAATGAAAATCCAGGCTGTTTTCAAACAGAACAAGTGATGGTATCTGTTTTGCCTGTAGAATTTATTGATGCAGGAACAGATGAAGATGTATGTGTAGGAGACATGCTACAAATCGGCAATGCCTTAAATTCAGGCACCATTCAGTGGAGTCCTACCGATTATTTAGACAATGCAACGATTGCGCAACCTACGGTCACCTTACCTTTAACGGGCGTCACTGACCCAATTACTTATACGATTACCATTGATTATCCAAGTGGTTGTCAACAACAGGATGAAGTGATTATTACCCCATTCATGGCAATTGCAGATGCGGGGGTAGATAAAATGCAGTGTGAAGGAAGCAGTGTAGAAATAGGTACGACTGCTCAAACAGGATATACTTATTCATGGACACCAACAACTGGCGTAGCGAATCCAAGCGCAGCGATGACCGATGTCGAACCTGATGCCAACACTACCTATACGATTACAGCCCTTAGCCCAGAAGGATGTGAGTCAACCGATATGGTGACGATTACTTATCAAACTGTACCAGCGGATGCTGGGGCGGATGTAGTATTTTGTCCTTCTGCTGGTCCAGTAAGTATTGGAACTGCTGGTACAAGTGGCTATTCTTATGTATGGAGTCCTTCCGCAGGACTAAGCAATGCCTCGATAGCGATGCCGACGGCTACTGTAAATGTTGAAACGGAATATATTTTGACGGTTACTAATGATGCAACAGGTTGCCAAAATAAAGACACCGTAATAGTCAGTCCGACCTTTGAAGTAGATTTAGGCAATGACTTAATTATTTGCCCAGGCGATGAAGTGACGATTGGGATTCCTGACCCAGCAGATGGGACTACTTTTTCTTGGAGTCCGGGAGCAGAGACGACTTCTATGATTACCGTAATGCCTTCTACCACCACGACTTATACCCTAAGCGCAACAAAAAGTGGATGTACCATTACGGATAACGTAAAAATAAATGTACAAACGGCACCCAATGCCAATGCAGGTAATTCTACCGTTATTTGTGCAGGTGCATGTACAGAAATTGGTGCAAATCCTACCTTTGGATTTACCTATGCTTGGTCTCCTGCCACCGGATTAAGTGATGCAAGTATTGCGAATCCAGTAGCCTGTCCGTCCATGACCACCACTTATACTTTAACCGTAGTGAATAATATCACTAATTGTGTAGCTACTTCTACGGTAACAGTAGCTGTATCAAATGTACCTGCACCTCCAGTAGATGCAGGAATGGACCAATCTGTTTGCCCGGGCGAAAGTATCTTAATTGGAGCGAATACGCAAACAAGCTATACCTATAATTGG
This sequence comes from uncultured Saprospiraceae bacterium, assembly GCA_937974625.1. GTDB lineage: Bacteria > Bacteroidota > Bacteroidia > Chitinophagales > Saprospiraceae > JAFMDF01. The sequence goes on along the minus strand of CALJVJ010000171.1, from coordinate 1,540 downwards.
ACGCCAAGCACTTACCTTAGTAATCCGTTTGTAGCACAACCAACTTGGACACCCGTTGGCGCAAATGCACCTTCCACGCATACTTATTATTTGACCATGACGGATAATAGCACTGGCTGTTATAAGCAAGATACGGTGACGATTCAATTGGAACGACAACCAAATATACCGACAGTAGCTGATGTGTCCTTATGTGCAGGTAGTTCTGTTGAGTTATGTCCTGATTGTGTCGCCACTAGTGGGCATACTTATCTTTGGAGTCCAGCTGCTAGCTTAGATGACCCGACTAAATTGAACCCAATTGCCAATCCTACAGCGACTACTTTTTATAATTTAATAGTTACAGAAACAGCGACTAGTTGTACATCCACTGTTTTTGTAGAAGCTACCGTGACAGCCGACCCTATTCCAACTGTGGATATTGGAAATGACCACTTAATCTGTGAAGGAGAAAGTGTCGCTTTGAGTAATTCGACTACTGGAGACACTTATGAGTGGGGACCCGCAGATTTGACGGCTTATATGACACCGACTAATACGAGTAGTGCAATCACTTTTACGCCACCAGATACGGGAGTTTATAATCTGCAATTAACTGTTACGAATGCCAATGGCTGTACGGATTTTGATAGGACAACCGTAGAAGTTCGAAAAGAAGCCATTGCCAATGCAGGAAATAATCAATTTATTTGTAGTGACGAATTTACTCTTTTAGGAACACCGACGGCGGTAGGAACAGGTACATGGACTTATGAAAGCGGACCAAGTACCCCTGTTTTTGTAGATATAAATGATGCCAATAGCTTGGTTACAGGATTAACCCCAGGTATTCATGTTTTTAAATGGACCATTACTGGAAATGATATTTGTAATTCAACTATTTTTGATGCTGTTACCCTAATTTATGAAGACCCAGAAATTAGTTTGGCTAAAAATAAATGTGAGCCTGACGGCGAAAATTATAATGTCATTGTCTTAATTGAAAATGGTTCTTTATACAGTGTAAATGAAGGAGTTATCGGAATGATTAATGAATATACCACCGTCTCAGATATTGACTCTACGAGCCAATTGCAGGTGATTGCGGTCAGTAGTGGGAATTGTCGAGATACTTCTTTGATTAGTCCACCAGCTTGCCCAGATTGTTTGCCAGTAGAGTGTTTACCTGTAAATGGCGAGCTACGGAGAGGGGAGAAGGAATAATAAGAGGCTATTTTAACAACTCACCCGCCTCCTTACTATCTTTTATGGTAAATGAAGAAAAACTGACCGAAGAAGAGATTGCTGCTTTAAAGAAAATTATTGAAAAATTTTAGTCGTTTATTCAGAAGGCATTTAGAGACTGTTTAAAATTTTATTCTACAGAATACCTCGACAGCTCTGCCTAGGGGTGGGTACTTAACTTACATCAAGGTTTCCAAAACAATACCTCCGGTTTTTTTTCTTTCCATTTGGAAATGCAAAAAGTGCATGATACTGCAAGCCTTACCAAGTATTGTCAGTTCTTCTTATCCATCTTTTGAGTCGAGGGAAGTTGATA
>CALJVJ010000170.1 GCA_937974625.1 uncultured Saprospiraceae bacterium | reverse complement strand
GGTTCTTTTTTAGGTTGCAATTGTTGAAAAAGAGTTGCTAAATTCCTATAATCTAAATCAATTGATGGTGTGTGAAATTTATGTAGCTTTTGAATAGTTTTAGCCAATCTTTCTTTTTCGATAGGCTTGACCAAATAATCAACAGAATGTACTTCGAACGCTTGAATAGCGTATTGTTCGTAGGCAGTCGTAAAAATAACCATCGGCTGATAAGACAAAGCAGCCAATACCTCAAAACCATTTAAATCAGGCATTTGAATATCTAGAAAAACTAAATCGGGTAGTAGCTGCTCGATTTGCTGAATAGCGTTAGTACCATTAAAAGCTTCTCCGATGATTTGAAAGTCAGCAGCAGATTCAGCAATTAGTTGCCGCATTCTAAGACGAGCAGCAGGTTCATCGTCAATAATTAAAACTTTATAAGGCATTGTTTTTACTTTCGGGTTAAAAGAACTTCATCTGATAAATGATGTAATTATCCTTGGTTAAGTAATCACTAAAACATCTTTAACTTCACCTACCACAAAGTAATCCGTACCATCTTTTCTGGTTCATTTAATAATTCTAAATAATGTCGATTAGGAAACAATAAAAACAATTTCTTAGAGACTCCATCTAAGCCATAGCCACCCGTAAAGTCATCAGGAAAAGGTAATCCACTATCTCTAATTTTTAAAACCATTCCTTTTTTTGCTTGGACAGCTTCCACACTAATAAAAATCTTTTGAGAAGCAGACTGATAACCATGTTTTAAGGCATTTTCAACCAAAGGTTGTAATAAAAATCTAGGCACCTTAATATTTTCAAGAGTGTTATCTACAGAAATTTGATATTCCAATTGGTCTTCAAAGCGAATTTTTTCAACGGAAAGATAGGTTTCTACCATTTCAATCTCTTCCATTAGCGAAACAAGATTGGTACCTTGTCGATTCGTGCTATATTTTAAAAATTTAGAAAGGGCCAGTGCCATTTTCTCTGTCTTTTCTGCATCAATCTTTGCCAAAGCAGCAATCGTATTGAGAGAATTATAAAGAAAATGAGGATTAGTTTTAGCGGTTAAAGCTTCTAGTTCTGCTTTAGATTTCAATGCGTTCAGCCGGGTAATTTCGAATTCTTTTTGGTTTAAAGTTAATTTTTTTTGATGAGCACTAACACTATAAATTAAATTGGCAATACTGAAATAAAGCATACCAAAAAAATCTATGACAATTGTGGGATTATCCTCTAAATCAAAAAGTAACATTAGATTGGTCTCAAAACGACCTTCCTTATAAAACATCCATAAAAATTGGTTAATTATTTCAATAAAAACAGCACTGATAATAAGACCGCCAGCAAGTAAAAGTTGATATTTTAAATAAGAAAATCGGTTTTTAAAAAATTTGCTAAACATAGAATAAGCTCCGTAAAACATAAAAACAGTACCTAAGTTTCTTATAAACCTAAAAAGTAAGTTTAATTCATCTTCTCTCCCAAAAGTTAATGCTTCTCCAACTAAGGCTAATAAAAAAGCAATCCCTATAAAGGTAATGACTTTATTAATCGATTTTTTTTGTTCAAAATTCGTTTTACCATAATTTGCTAGCCAAATACCGAGATAGATTAAAGTAACAAAAGCTAGAAACTGAATTAGAAAAATAAAAGCCATTAAAAATGTAGTGTTCGGCTCTTTATTTGGACGAACGTTATTCAATTTACCATCCTGTCTATAAATCTGCTGAATTTCACCCGCCTTGTTCATTGTTCTCAACTCTCTCCTAGACAAATCATAAATATCAGAAGTATCAAAGTGGTTTGGAAAGAATTTACTCATATCTTCCACTTCACTAGCTAATAAAACAGAATCTTTAAGGTCATAAGCACCTTTAAAAATAGGAATCAAATCTGTACTATCTACATTCCCAATTTGAAAAAAAGAAAAACTATCTAGCCCTTCTTTAATTAAATAAATATCACCTGCTCTAGGATTGCTTAATCTTTGAATAAACAACTCTTCTTCTATATTAGCTTTTGAATCTCCTTTTACATTACCATCTTTATCAACTTCTACCTGCTCAATAGCGTCAATAGCATGCAGATAAATATAAGCTCGATTAATTCCCCATAAAGCAAGAAGGGTTATACCCAGAAGGATGAGTGCAGCATAAATATTTTTTGATTTTATTTCCATTTTAAATTTCTGTTACCTTTAATCTTTTCTGCAAGTAAGGCGTTATATCTCCATATTCCAAAAGGCTTCTGACGAAATGGTCAAAAGAAAAGATGAAATGGAAGATATTTGGCGGAAGGCAGAGAGCCAAGAGCGGAGGGCTAGCGGTTATAGCCTATACGTTTAGCCTCTTTCCTAGTGCTAAAATAATTAGTTAACCGATAATTTTAGGTAGTCTTTTATTTTTACCCGACTACCTCAAAATTCTAAACCTACAAAATTATGGCAATTAAATTAGGGCAAGTAGCCCCAAATTTCACGGCTCAAACTTCTATGGGCGAACTCAATTTTCATGAATGGCTTGGCGATAGCTGGGGCATGTTATTTTCTCATCCTGCGGATTTCACCCCTGTTTGCACCACTGAATTGGGAAGAACAGCAGCACTAAAGGGTGAATTTGACAAAAGAAACGTCAAAGCAATGGCCGTCAGTGTAGACGGAGTCGCTTCTCACTTAGATTGGATTAAAGATATTGAAGATACGCAGAATGTGGAGATGAATTTTCCAATTGTAGCAGATGAAGATAGAAAAGTAGCGGAATTATATGATATGATTCACCCAGAAGTAACGGACAAAACGACCGTGAGAACCGTATTTGTAATTGGTCCAGACAAAAAAGTGAAGTTAACCTTAACCTATCCACCTGCGACAGGTAGAAATTTCTTGGAAATCATTAGAGTGATTGATTCTTTGCAATTGACCGCTTATCATAGTGTGGCTACACCAGCAGATTGGAAAGATGGAGAAGATGTGATTGTTTCTCCGAGTATCAAAACAGAGGATATTCCAGAAAGATTCCCAAAAGGACATAAAGTGATTCGTCCTTATTTGAGAACGACGCCGCAGCCCAATAAATAAGGGCACACAGGAGCAGAAAGGTGGAAGGACATGCATTTGCTAGCCACGCTGCCTTTCGGCTTCTCCCCCTTTTAGGCTTCCTCCTTTTGCAGAAACGCCATCGACTTAATATCCATTCCTTTTCGTAGTTGATGAAGCTCAGAAATGGTGGCTTCCTCTAATTGACTTACTTTTCTAGCATCATTCCATTTCTTCGCATAATCCCACCAAAGGGCAGAAAAATTACCAAAAAGTGGGAGCAAACAAACAAATAGAAGGTGCCACATATTACCCCAAATAGCTGCTACAGCAAAAAGCACCCAAAAATAAATATTGTATAAAACCGCACCCATTCCAACTTGAACAGAGGCATAAAATTTAGGTTGCTTGATATTTTTATTTGCGTAAATTTTTGGAAGTTGAGTAGGTAGATAATTTGTGATAGCCCCAATTAAGAAAGGTATAAAACCCACAACCAGTGCAAAAAAAGTAGCAAATCCGTAATATCTTGTTTGTGTAACGCCCACATCATGAATACCTAGTTCAGCTAATTTTGAATAGTACGCATCCACTCTATTGGCTAGTTCTTCTTTTTGTGTACCATCCAATTTATTGAAATACTCAATCATTTCAATAAATTCAAATAACCTGGAAGGCTTAGTAGAAATCAAGGGAAAAGGTTGATTCATACGATTATTTTCCATGATGGATAATAATTTATCGGCTAACTCATCATCTTCGGGGTTTTCCACATGGATAACCCGTTTGCGTAATTCTACTTTGAGTTTATCTGTCAATAATTTTACTGCTCGGCGGGGGTTTTTCTCATGCGCTTCAAAGTAATCTGACAAAGGAATGGGCGGCCCGAAATCAGCATAAATATTACTTCGAAATCGACTAGCATCCATGTAGTTAATGCCGATTGGAACAATTACAATATCTTTAGCATCGTATTTTTCATAAGCCCCAAAAGCCAATCTCGCCGTACCTTTTTGAATAGTTCTTAAGCGTTTTTCCAGTTTAGACTCCCCTTCTGAAAGAATAAAAATATTCTCTCTATCAGCTAATAATTTATAGCAATAATTTAACGTAGCCTCATTCTTTTTCAAGTTAGCCATACCATCTTGAGCACGATAAATAGGAATACATTTAATACTTTTTAGAAAAGCGGCCGTCAATTTTCCACCACTAAACATATCCCCTCGAAGCATAAAATTTCTAGCTTTTAAAGTAGAACCACCAATATAAGCAGGTTCTGTAAAAGCAGTAGGATGATTACAAGCCAAAATAACTGCTTTATCATCGGGAATTTTATCCATTCCAGTAAAGTAAGTTTTGGCATAAAAAAAACGAGCATACCAACTTACCCAAAGTCTCAATATGTAGTATAGCATTTGTTCTTGTTTTTTGAAGGCGGAAAGTCGGAGAGGCTAGTAATTTGTTGTGCACTGCTCCGGCTTTCAGCCTTTCCCTTCAAATTCTCTCAATATTGTCTTTCGCTGTATTTTCAAATCATCAATTATAGAGGCATCTGTTTTATAAAACTGCCGACCTTGTTTCCATTTATGATAATATTCATAGTATTGAAGTGCAAAGAAACCTAAAAATGGAATCATTATTACAAAAATTATCAAAAATAATGATTTGGAGAAAAGGCTAAGTAAGAATAAAATAGGAAAGTAAACAATATATCCAGCCAACGCCATTGACGCTTTTATAGAAGCATAAAAAGTAATGCTCTTCACTTTATGCTCCGCTAAATATCTACCAAATTGGATAGGTAACATATTAAACAACCAACCTAAAGCAAATGGTAAAAATCCTGCAATAATCCCCAAAATGGCAAGCGGATGATAAAAATGAGGCTGTACAATGACTTCATCCACTAAATTATACTTCGATAAATCCTTCTGATAGTTATCAATCTTAGTAGTCAGTTTCGATTTAGCGGCAGGAGTTAAGTCATTAATTTTATTTGCCACAAACATTGCCTTTTCCAAGGGTTTCTGATTAGTCGATTGGACAGGAAAATTTGGCGTAGGATAATTATTTTTATAAAATTCAAAGAAGGCTTCACTTAAATCCTCGTCCTCTTTTTGGTCAATATGAATAACTAATTTTTCAAGCCTTTCTTTTAATATATTGGTAACTTTTTTAATAATTTGAGCTGGATTTTCGGTTTCATTCCTCATAAAATCTTGCATTGGAATGGGGTCTCCAATTTGCAACATGACCTCTGAGCGATAATTTAAAATATCCGTATAATTGACACCAATTGGTACTATCTGAACATCTAAGTCTGGATATTTTCCTATAGCCCCTAAGGCCATTCTTGCCGCACCTTTTTGAATTGGGCGCAACCGTTTTTCATGTTTTGTCGTTCCTTCAGCAAGAATTAAAATTTGCTCGTTTTTATTTAATAAATCGTAGCTAATATCTAGAGTAGAGAAATTCTTTTTCAACCCTTTATAGCCAATATCTTTCAACCGAAACATCGGAATCATATGTAAAGACATTAACAAAGCCGAATAAATGGGTTTTTGAAACAAATCACCTCGGACCATAAAATGCAGGGGTCGTGGCAGCGTAGTCGCTAAAATACAAGGTTCTAAAAAGGCACTAGGATGATTGGCAGCAAGAATAATAGGTTTGTCGTTTGGAATTTTTTCTAAGCCATTGAGGTAAATCTTGCTAAAGTAGGTTTTTAAAGCAATTCTGGCTAATGGACGAACAATTCTATAAGGTAACCTCATTATTTCTTTGAATCAGGTCACAAAAATAGTAAAAAGTATAAAAGAAACTACTAAAATTAGATAGTGACCTTAATTAAAAGTTTTTCGTCCAAAAAAATGTGTAATAATCCAGCGACAAAATGGTCTGCTTGTCCCCATATTTTAACCGTTGATGTACTAAACTACCAAATGGAACGGTGATATTCTAGGAAAATTTATCATATAAAACTTATCTTGCTGCCTATGCCGTCAAAAAAATATTTAATAGTTATCGGAGGCCCAACTGCATCTGGTAAAACCAAAGCAGCAATAAAGGTGGCTAATCATTTCGGAGTAGAAATAATCTCTGCTGACAGCCGTCAGTTTTACAGAGAAATGAGTATTGGTACGGCAAAGCCAACACCAGAAGAATTAAGTAGAGCACCTCACCATTTTGTCAACAATTTAAGTATCAACGATAATTATACAGCTGGCGATTATGAAAGAGAAGTAATTCCTTTCTTAGATAAATTATACGAAAGTTATGATGTTGCCATATTGGCTGGTGGTTCAGGTTTTTTTATCCAAGCAGTGATAGAAGGTCTAGATGACTTTCCAGAGGTACCACAAGAAATTAGGGATAAGAATCAAAAAGATTTTGAGGAAAAAGGAATAGCTTATTTACAGAAACAAGTAAAAAAAATAGAGCCGGAATATTATGAAATAATGGAGAATAAAAATCCACATCGCTTAATCAGAGCTTTATCTGTATACCAAGCAAGTGGTAAGCAATTTTCCAGTTTCTTATATCAAGAACCCAAGGTCCGCAACTTTGAGCCAATTTTCATTTGCTTAGAAATGCAACGACCTTTTTTGTACAACCGAATCAATAAAAGAGTCGATAAAATGATGAACAAAGGCTTATTAATGGAAGCCAAAGAATTATATGAACATCGACATCTAACACCTTTACAAACAGTAGGTTATTCAGAATTATTCGACTTTTTCGATGGAAAACATAGTTTAGCAAAAGCAGTAGAACTCATCAAAAGAAATTCTCGCCGATACGCCAAAAGACAAATGACTTGGTTTAGAAAAAAGGATTATTGGAATCGTTTTTATGCAAAAGACCCTGATGATATCATCAAATTTGTGAAGCTAAAATTAAAAGCAGATTTAGAAAGGGAAAGTAAAGTGTAAAAATGTGAAGATTCGAATTGGTTGCTTAAGGATTAGGAATCAAAAATAAAAAGGGACTCAAAAGATTGCTCTTTCAAGTCCCAATTTGTGTTGTTTGTTTTTCAGGTGGTCAGTAAAAATTAAAAATCCAGATTTAGCATTTTAGAATTTATACAAATATAAATAAGTGCATAAATTTTGAAAATACCTAATCCTTTACAAATCTTTAATTATCAACTGATTCCCAAGTGAAACCAACGACACAAGGTAACCAAGCTTAGTTGCGGTATTTTAAAGGGTTTTGTGTGAAAACTTACTTTAAAAAACCTACTGCCTCATCAATTAATACCTACAGAATAGGTGGATAACAAATAAGGACTTTTTTGGATTATAAATCTTAAAATAGGAATTACCTCAAGGAGGTGATTGGGTAGAGTCATCAATTCAGTGGTTCAATGATTATCGAGCCAAAAAATGTAGAACTAAATCCAAATGACCTATTTCAAAATTTGCTAATCCTAACTCACTTTTTCTTTCCTCATTCTCAGATAAAAACAAGAAATTTAAAAGGAGATTTACTGATTTCAAAACAAGCTAATAATTAGGCATTTTTACAAACACTTAATTAGTTAAGTTTGACTTAAAAACAGTTTAAACAAACTTAAGTAGTACAAGTAAAACTTAGGTTTGTTTTTGTTTAAAACTATGATAATCAAACAGTTAGACTATTCAACCATCCGATAGCAATTGCATCATAAGATAAAAATACAAAGCTATTTTTCATTTTAAACAGGTGAATCATAAAGAATTCAATGAATTTCTTATAATTCGATTCCAATAGAAGGGACAAACTTTTGATAAATTTAGAAACAGCATAAATTCGGCTTATCTAAGTATTTATAATAGCCAGTTGCCCGGTTTTACAAATAAAGAAAGATTCCTTTGTACTAATTTCTAATCAAAAATTAATTCTATTAGAAAATTTGGAAAGTACCTATAAAAAGTGATATTCCAAGTTGGAAATGCATTTTCGATAAACCAGTAAATGGTATATCTAAATACCTATCGAAACTCGTGAATACACATTTTAAAGTTCATTTCCGATAGACCTCAGTCTGTAATGAGCCAATTGAGGAAATAAGTTTATCTTATTTAAATCTGCTAAAAATTGACGACTCTTTCAAGTTACCAATATTTAAATGCTTCAAAAAGAAAGACCTACCCCATCAAACTAGTTCCAAACCTAGTCTAAGCCATTAGCAACTTTAAGATAAACTAGTTTTCACCAGAAACCTCCGTCAGCTAATGTATTCCTAATGTGCTACTTTAAGGTGAATTCAAGCATATCATAAGTAATCTGCAAATCAATTTTCCTTTCGGTCAAGAAATTATTGGACTAACAAATGATGAGTTGATTCGCTTTAGAAGCGACCAAATTTTGAACAATTAGGTATATTTTTAAAAATCACTTTAATTAGGTAATTTTTATATATTTCAATAGAAATCATTAACTTTTTAATGATAACAAGAATTTTATTTCCCTTTCGGGACTATAAAGATACAAATATATTGAAATAAAAAGCAAATTTTATTATCCACAATTCATCCACAAAAGTTACTAACAATTGTTAATTAATTGATTTACATATCGTTATATTCAAAAAATGGAAAAAATTTATTTACATTTTTTTTATGGCAATATATATCAACTGCCACCACCGCTGTACAAAGACAAAAATTAATTCTGCTTCCTCTTTTAAAGTACTCCTAATTCAATAGTAATAAGCGCGGTTTAAAAATTGAAAATCATTAAAAAAGTTTAGCGTACTCTATCACTCCCGCCCAATGCCCACTGCCCGTTCCTCCCAAGCTCTAACCAACATGATAATCGAGCTATAACTTTTCATGCCTTCAGAGATACCCTGACTTTTTAAATAAGAGTCATAAGCTGCATACCTTAGTTTCGGTAAAATATCAGGATATTTATCTAGATTTTTGTTGATTACATCCAAATCTGCTAAGAAACCTTTGGGTAATGTTTGTCGATAAGTTTGATATTCGTCATAAGCAAATCTTTGGTAAGCAATAGCAATATAACGCCAATAACACATCAAGCCAGAATATCTTATGTAGGCATTTTTAGATTTTTGAGCAGCCAAATAAGCTAAAAAATTGCAAATTCCTTCATTCGTAATCCCATACCCATGAGATAGTTCATGACACAGAGTAAAAGGTTGTTGAATTGGATTTAAACCTCCGTCAATATTTCCTTCTCCTACAAATGGCCAATAAACCCCTGAAGAACTAAAGCGCATTAAAATCCCTTTGGTAGGTAAAATTCGACCTCGAACTCGACCTGCCACTGGGTAATTTAAGGAAAGTAAGGTCTCTTCTACCGCAGTGCGACATAAATCCTCCACATCTTCAGGTAACAAATTAGTTGGCAAAGTTTCCTCACCTAACGCATCCAATTCCGTTCTAGCTGCTAAAACTTTTACCGTTACTTTTTCCAACTCCGCTTTTAAATCTGCTAAGGCAACTGGTTTCGCTTTTAATCCGATTTGATGCACTAAAGGAATTCTACCATAATTAAATCCCCACAAGAAAAAGAAGAAAAACAATACCCCACTAACAAAGGCTGCAAAAGACAAAAGCCAATTTAAAATACCTTTACCAGTGAATAAGTTTTTCCAATTCGTTTGAATTAATTTTCGGATTGCCCAAAAAATCAACAGTGCATAAAACACATAAATAAGCGGAACGGGAAACCACCCTACCCCATAATCAAATCCTCGGCGTATCCATAAAAATACCCCTCTGCTATAAACTTGCTCTATTAATTCGGGGCTCGCCAAATACCTCAGCAGTAACCCTAAAACGCCTAAACCAATCCAAATCAATTTTTTCTTCATAAAGGATGGAATAATTATTGTAAATATTAATAAAAAAAGCTTTTGACCTAAATAACCCAACTGCAATTAAATCAATCCCCTCATTGGTAGCTGACTTACTACTTATTGCATGTTCCTCTGCTCAAAAAACGACTAGTTAAAACTTAACGACTAATTGGTTCCGCTATTTCTAAAGCTGTAAAAATAACAGAATTGGAACAATCCAGTTTACATGGTAGCAAAATTATCAAAGCGTCAAAAAATCAGTGACTTAATAGCTATATTTCGTCAAAATAGTAGATAATGAAGGGATAAATAGCTTAGAATTAACTTTAACTATTTCTTAATACCTATATTTGCAAACTTTTATAGAGATAGTTTTGTTCTATCTTCGCAAATTAATTTTAATTGAGCTTTAAGCAGTCCTTAGTCAACAAGTACTAAGAAAACTAATTGAAGTTTATTGTTTACCATTATAAATCTTAGAAAATCATGGCTTTCGAATTCACAGATGCTAACTTCAAAGAATCTGCAATTGACAGTGGAAAAGTATCCGTTGTTGACTTTTGGGCTCCCTGGTGTGGACCTTGTAGAATGATTGCCCCAATCATCGAAGAATTGTCAAATGACTATAAAGGAGATGCTGTTGTCGGAAAATTGAATGTAGATGACAATCCAGAAATAGCAATGAAATACGGCGTAAGAAGTATTCCAACAATTCTTTTAATAAAGGATGGCGAAATTTTTGACAAGCAAGTTGGAGTTACGTCCAAAAAAGTATTATCAGAAAAAATAGATGCAGCTATAGCATCTTAAAAGATACTAAAAAACAAAAAACACAGCAATTTTTTTAAAGAAATGTGCTGATGTAAAATAATAAAAGCCTTTATTTTGAGTTTTAATCAAAATGGAGGCTTTTTTGTTTGACTAATTGACACAAGGCCATCAATTCTACGTAGAAAGTAACGCACTCTTTGAAAAGTAACTTATTTTCTGAAAGGTAAGTGCTTGGACATAAATAAGTTAGTCTTTTGACCGAGGCTATTTTTTTGTTCGACTAGGCGAAAAACGCAGACACCCGTATGGGTGGCGAGTATTTTCAACGACGTAGAACAGAAAAAGAGACCGTCATAAATACTTAAGTTATTTGTGTTCAAGCACTTA
>CALJVJ010000169.1 GCA_937974625.1 uncultured Saprospiraceae bacterium | reverse complement strand
AATAAATTTTTCATTTTATAGATTTTAATATGCAGGTTTTGGTAAAGCTCCTGTGACTACACCTCTTACTAAAAATTCACCTTCTCCATGTTTTCTATTTGGTGATGAAGTCAATTCTGAAGTATGGAATTGTTTTATGAGTATAATTCCACCCGCACCTTCACGCCTTGCCCATTTATTAGCTTCTGTTGGGATTGATGTCCAAGAAGTAAAATTACTTTGATTATCACCAAAATTATGTAGTGCAGGGTCATCATGTCCTCCCCAAGGAACAGCTACTCCCATTTTAGCATTTGGTAAATCAGGATGATTAACATGTACTCCTCTAAATAATGTAATACTATTAAAATCATCTTCAGAAGTCTGATAACCTCCATCTGTTAACGATAATAAAAAAGGAAGAGTACCTCCAGATTCTTCTCCAAAACCTGGTTCATCGTCATAATATGATTGAATTAAAGAAATCGCATTATTCTCTTTAATTTCTCTAAGGAGTGGGTCGTTTGATATAGAATTTGGAGCATTTATAGCAGCTTCTCTACCTCCACTAGTATTACTAAACCCACCATTAGAATTTATTTGCTGTTGAGCATCAATTAGAGGTTGAGGGTCTAAAGCGCCTTGGTTTCTCCAATTTGCTGCTGCTCTAGTTGCTCCTGAATTTATTGTTGTACCTGGTCTTACTGCTGTCCCTGGAGGTGGTGGCGCTGCTCGTTGCAATCCCCACAAGTCAATATGTGCTACAGGCTCATTCTCGGCATAATTGTAAGTCGATACATGAGCAAATTTATCCACAATTGGGTCTACGCCTGTAAAACGAGCTATTGAGGGGTCATACATCCTAGCCCCATAATGGTACCAATTCAGCCCAAAATCGGTGTCAAGTTCTTTGCCATTATATAAATAATCCTTTGTGGTTACCCTAGATGAGCGCAACTACAAGGGATTGCCCCAACATAATTACAATTTCAACCAATTATCCTATATTACACCTTTCAACACCGCCCATATATTTTCAGTGACAATTTGATGTCCTTTAGCCGTAGGATGAATACCATCTGCTTGATTCAATTCAGGAATCCCTCCAACATTACTCAAGAAAAAAGGTATGAGGGTCGCGTTATTTTCTTTCGCTAAGTTGGCAAAAATTGCTCTAAATTCAAGTGTAAATTTTTCTCCCATATTTGGCAAAGCCTCCATTGCACAAATAACTATTTTAGCTTCGGGGTATTTAGTTTTCACTTTTCCAATAATCGCATTCAAGTTTTTATAAGTTTCGGCTGTAGACGTTCCTCTAAGTCCGTCATTTGCGCCAAGTTCTAATACAAACACGTCGATTTTTTGTTTTAAAATCCAATCAATTCGACTATTGCCGCCCGCAGAAGTTTCCCCACTTAAACCCGCATTGACTACCTTATATTCTAATCCGAGAGAATCAATCCGTTGGCCAATTAAGCCAACAAATCCCTGAGACGGGTCTAAACCATAAGCAGCAGTTAAACTATTGCCAAAGAAAACGATTGTTTTTTCTTTTGTAGTTGGAGTGGTCAAAGTTGGACTTTCCGTTGTAACTTTTGGAGCAGTTGGAGTAGATTTTTTTTCAGCAGCAGTTGGAGTATCCCCACAACTAAATAGTGCTAAAAACAGGAAAAAAGAAAAATATTTTTTCATTATTCGAAAGATTATTATTGTCAAAAATTATCAAGAATATCTTACAAAGATATTGGTTAGAAATAAAAATAATGGTTGAATCGTTTTTTAGTTTAGTTAACCCCTATTTTTGTCAAAATTTAATGAGCAACTTAAAAACTCTTCATGCGACTATTCTTTAGCATAACAATAATTTCGATTGGCTTGTTTTTTATGACTTGTCAAAATTCAATCGATACAACAAATCAAAAAACAGATAAGACTACCCAACCGACAACAGGAAATCCAGCCATAGACGGATTATCAGTCGCTATTTCACAAGCACCAAATGATTCAGAATTATATGCTAAACGAGGAGATATGTATTATCAAAACGAAGGATACGATGAAGCTATCGCTGATTTAAGAAAAGCCTTAAGCATAGACTCTACGAATGTTGATTATTTACACCTTTTAGCCGATATCCATTTAGATTATTACCAATCTTACGAAGCAATTAGCACGATGGTAAAAGCTGCGACGTTGTATCCTAAAAGGATTCCGACCTTATTAAAACTATCAGAATTTCAATTAATTTTAAAACAACACGATAAGTCCATTAATACGATTAATGAAATTTTAAAACTAGAGCAATTAAATGCAGAAGCATATTTTATGTTAGGTTTAAATTTTAAAGAACAAGGAAATAATGACCGAGCAATGGGTAGTTTTCAAACGGCAGTAGAAAATAATCCTGATTTAGTAGATGCTTGGATTAATTTAGGCCAACTACACGCAGAAAAAGGTAGTAATTTGGCTAAATATTATTTTGATAATGCAGTAAATATTGCTCCAGAAAATATTACTGCTTTACATGCCAAAGCAGAATTTTTACATTTCTCCAATCAGCGCGCAGCAGCAATAGAAACCTACAGAAAAATAAATAGTATCGACCCTGATTATTCAGAATCTCTTTTCAATACAGGTATTATTTATTTAGAAATGGATTCTTTAGGACTTGCCAAAACGCATTTTAATATGGCGCTCAAAACCTCACCAACTTACATCATTGCCTATTATTATCGAGGGCTAATTGAAGAAATGCAAGGCAATATAGCTGCGGCCAAAAAAGATTATCAAAATGCACTGAATTTTAATCCAGAATTTGTTCGAGCGCAAGAAGCACTGGACAGGTTAAAGTAATCTATCAAAGCGTTTTTAAATATTCAATCAAATCACCTCTATCTGACACACTTAACTTATCGCCATAAAAATGCCCTGTATTTCCATACCCAGGAAGGGTAGTATCATAAATATTACTGTCTCCACCAGTCGTTCTCTCCTGATAATGCCAGCCTACCTTTTGATAATCAAAATCATTAGAATCAAAAGACCGTTCCCAATAAGTAGGTCTTTGTTCGCTATTTAATAAATCCTCCAAAGTTGGAACAGCGCCATTGT
The DNA here is from genome assembly GCA_937974625.1 of uncultured Saprospiraceae bacterium. Classification (GTDB taxonomy): domain Bacteria; phylum Bacteroidota; class Bacteroidia; order Chitinophagales; family Saprospiraceae; genus JAFMDF01. The sequence goes on along the minus strand of CALJVJ010000169.1, from coordinate 35,418 downwards.
GTAAATACGGAGCTGTTGCCCAAACACCATCCAAAGGAGGCGCAACATAGCCATTAGTAGGCACTAATTGAGCAGCATGTTCCCCTTGTCCAAACCAACTATTATTATACGAATCTATAAATTGTCCGAGTCCATAGTTACTTGCTGCTAAAAGTGGGTCTGTTTGGATATTTTCTAAATCTACCAAAAGATTTGGATAGGTTTCTATTGCTCCATAGGTGCCATGACATTTAGCGCAATGAATATTAAAAATATCCTTTCCTTTAGTTACCCTTATAGCGTCTGTTATTTCTGGATAAATAGGAGGTTCAATTGATTTTAAAAAAGCCAATACATCAGGAAAGTGAGTGTCTATTTCGGCAGCCTGTTCCGCATCTTGCAAAGTAAGTACACTCGCTGCCATAATGGTTTTAGCATGGTCTCCTCTCCCAATCCCTGCGTAATATAGAGCGTTTTTCTTTTTAGTCAACCACCAAGCGGGCACATCAGAAGGCACGACATCTTGTGGTATAGGGTATAAAGGGTCTTCAGACCAAGAAAGGTCAGAAGCATTCCGATGCGCATCTAAAACAACAGCTAATTTGCCTGCAGGATTAACGCCTCTCACTGCCGTAATCGTTGCTTCACTGATTACTTCGGTAGCTCTTCTAAACGGTTCATACGCAACTGCCTCAGGTGAATTGGTTCCATAAAAAGAATTGATAGCGGTTGTTAATAACTGGGTTTGTCCTCCTTGGTCTTGAGAATAATCAACGGTATTGTCCCCTAATCCAAGAATTAATTGACCATTCAAGAATTCAGCATGACAAGTCAAACAATTTGGGGCAGCTACGCTAACTCCATTGGAAGCAGTCACAGCATTAAATTGATAGGGTAGGTCAGCATTATCCCCTTCACGGTCTAACAAATTATCGGATTCCCCAAAAAAAGTAGTAGCTAAAGCAAGAGGCGGACCACTATTAACATAATCTCCTGTAATTAAGTATTCTCTCCCTTTATTTGCGTCGCCACTCCTCTGAGGAGTAGCAGGAATTCTAGTAGTTCCTGTAGGAGGAATAGTATCTAGTATTGGTAATTCTGGAGTAGTGACAGGGGAAGGCGTTTCAGTTGTTGACTCTTTATTACAAGCTATAAATATCAAAATCAAACTAGCACCTAAAAGTAAAAATCTTCGCATAAGGTTTATTTTAGATTTAAACCGATATAAAATCACTTAGTTTAAGGGGTATTAACTTTAACCTACTTTTGTCAAAAAATAAGTAACCAAATCTTCCCATTCATCCGCTAGCGATAAATTGGGCATGGTCTTTCCCGCTCGACGATACCAATAGTTCGCATTCCACTCATCTCCTTCCTTACGATGCAAATAAGCATGTACCCAATCTGCCTCAGGGTAAGGATTCCCATCTGCAATGTCATGTGCTTTATCCCAATCGGCTTTTCCATCATACCACAAAGCGGTCAAATTTGGGGAAAGATTCGAAGGTGGTTTCTCGTCTTGTAGTGATTTTTTAAAATCTATAAAAGTCATAAATAGTTTTTAGTTCAAATATAGCAAATCTTGTAAAAAGCATTCCTATTCGTTTCATGTAACCTTCTAGAAGGATAAGCATAAAATAGATATAAGTACATGGTTAATTTTTAGAAATTTAGAAACCAAGAAAAAATAAAATTACTTTTACAATATGAAAAATAATTCTTCTTTTTTAACGCTAGCTTTTAAGGGCATGGCAATGGGAATAGCAGAAGTTATTCCAGGCGTTTCAGGTGGCACTATTGCTTTTATTACAGGGATTTACGAAAAATTATTAAATACCATAAAAGCGTTCCACCCTTCTCTAGTTGGCACATTTAAAAAAGAAGGAGTAAATGGTGTATGGGAAACAATTAATGGTACTTTTTTAGTTACCTTATTAATAGGAATGGCTACAGGAGTCATCGTTGGTGTATTTGGTGTTACGCATCTTTTAGAAACTTATCCAGAGATGCTATGGGCTTTTTTCTTTGGGCTAATTATCAGTTCCGCTATTTTTATAGGCAAACAAGTAGAAGGATGGGGAATTAAAGAAATACTTGCTTTAATATTAGGAACAGCAGTCGCCTATTATATAACGGTAGCAAGTCCTGCACAAGGAAACGAGGCACTTTGGTTTGTTTTCTTATCTGGAGTTATTGCAATTTCTGCATTAATTTTACCGGGAATCTCTGGAAGTTTTATTTTATTGTTAATGGGCATGTATTCTTTTATTATCCCAACAGTAAAAACAGCTTTAAAAACTTTTGATAGTGAAAGTTTAACGGTTGTCGGTACTTTTGCAATTGGTTGTTTAGTCGGATTAATGACTTTTTCAAGAGTCTTATCATGGACTTTTAGAAATTATAAAAACATAACTTTAGCCTTGCTAACGGGATTTATGTTAGGGTCTCTAAATAAATTATGGCCTTGGCGAAATGTGCTTTCTACCAGAATAAATAGCAAAGGAATAGAAGTACCATTTATAGAAGAAAGTGTCCTACCTAGCAATTATGCTGGTGAACCATATCTAATTGCTGTGGTTACTTGTATGATTATTGGTTTTTTATCCGTTTTTCTTATTGAAAAACTAGGAACAAGTAATAAATAAAATGACCATCAAACATCAATTAGGATTGATAGGATATCCACTATCACATTCCTTTTCAAAAAAATATTTTGGAGAGAAGTTCAAACAGGAAGAAATAGCTGGGTATAATTATGAATTATTTCCAATTCCAACTATTGAAGATTTACCTAAATTGATAGCAAAGCATCCAAATTTATTAGGATTAAACATTACTATTCCTTATAAACAAGATGCTTTACCATATTTGGATGCAATAAGTGAAGAGGCTCAAAAAGTAGGTGCTGTCAACACAATCAAGTTTTCCAATGGAAAGTTAAAAGGTTATAATACCGATGTATATGGCTTCGAAATTTCCTTAAGAAAATTACTAGCTTCAGCTACGATTCCATTTCATCAAATGAATGCATTAGTATTGGGAACGGGAGGTGCCGCAAAAGCAGTGACTTATGTACTTGATAAATTGCAAATAAAACCACAACTTGTATCCCGAAGCGAAAAAAAAGGACAAATCACCTATAAGGATATTGATGCGGAGTGTATGCAAAAACATCAATTAATCGTCAATACAACACCTCTTGGTATGTCTCCAAATAAGGATACTGCCCCAGACTTACCTTATAATCATTTAAGTGATCAACATTTTTTATACGACCTTGTGTACAATCCAAAAGTGACAAAATTTCTTCAAATGGGTCTCAACAACAATTCAGCAATTATGAATGGTCTAGAAATGCTACATTTGCAAGCTGAAAAGTCATGGAGTATTTGGACGGAAGAGCAATAAGAGATGATGAAAAATTTTAAGATGGTCTAAAATTTAATTAAAAAGATAACCTTCCCGAACCACACAATAATGGGAAAAGCAATAATGGCAAAAAAAACATCCATAGATTTTACCAATACAGCGGTTGCCTTTTCAGGCAAAACTGACGCGGAGTTAAAGCGTTCGACGCTCCTATTTAGACTAATGAATCAATCATGGTTGGTAAATATTGGGTCGAAATTAGGCGTAACAGCAATTAATTTAAATCTACCTTTCGCAGAAAATATTATCAAGAATACAATTTTTGAGCAATTTTGTGGCGGCACAACCCTTCTTGGTTCGCAATCAGCTATTAATAAACTCTACAAACAAAAGAGTTTATCTATTTTAGATTATGGAGCCGAAGCAAAAACGACCGAGTTAGATTTTAATAGTACCATGAATGAAGCCATTCGAGCCATAGATTTTGCAGAGCAAAATAAAAGTGTTCCTATTATTACACTTAAAATAACTGGTTTATCGAGGCATGAATTACTAGAAAAAATTCAAAAAGGAGAGGCATTAACAGAAGCCGAGAAAAAAGAATATAAAAATGTAAATAAAAGGCTTGATGCTATTTGTTATGCTGCGCATAATAAAAAGGTTGGGGTTTTTATAGATGCGGAAGAAAGTTGGATACAAGATACTATCGACTTTTTAGCAAAAAAAATGATGAAGCGCTATAATGAAGAAATCGTCATTGTGTATAATACCTTTCAAATGTACCGTCATGATAGATTACAGTATTTAATAGATAGTTACGAAGAAGCTAGAAAAGAGGATTATTTATTGGGAGCCAAAATTGTAAGAGGAGCATATATGGATAAAGAAAGAAACCGAGCAATTGCATTAAATTATCCTTCTCCAATTCAACCCAATAAAAAAGCGACCGATAATGATTATAATACCGCTTTACAGTTTTGTGTAGAAAATTACGCTTATATAGCTTTCTGTAACGCTTCACATAATGCCTATAGTGCAGCCTTACAAGCTAGTCTAATTGAGGAAAAAGGCATTCCTAAAAATCATCCTCACTTAAATTTTTGTCAGCTGTACGGCATGAGTGACCATCTAACCTTTAACCTTGCAGATGCAGGATATAATGTAGCCAAATATTTGCCTTATGGCCCAGTAAAAGATGTAGTACCTTATCTAATTCGACGTGCGCAAGAAAATTCGTCTATTACAGGAGATATGAATCGAGAATACGAATTATTAGTTAGAGAGATGAAAAGGAGAGGATTGAAATAAACTTATTAAGGAGTAGCAATTTGTTTTTTCAATACACCTTGCTACTCCCTAATTATTTTTTACTTTTCTGAATCTGTTGCTTTTGTCTCCACTTCTTCCGTTTTTTCTTCTTCTAATGTAATCAAAGAACGGTCATTCAAGAAAGTAAACCACTTCACAATCTTCTTCATATCACCAATATAGACTCTTTCTCGGTCATAATTAGGAATGATTTTCGCAAAATAAGCTCTCATTTCATCATTCGAAGCATTCACTTTTATTAATGGAACTTCTGCTAATTTGGTAAACATATTCTGAAAAACCTTAGCTAATTCTAAGGTTTCATCATCATCTTCTGTGTAGATGGTGATAGATTCTAATGGCGTAAATTGATGTTTACGAGAAGGGGCAAAACGTTTTTTACCTGTATCCAAATCCTCAATAATTAAACCATTACTACGGTTTGCAGCTACTTTGTGAACACCTGCAATACCAGCTACTACAACTAATTTTTCTAAACTCATTATATATTTTTTCTAAAAAAAATTCTATTGCTCGTTTTATTATCGCTCTTATAACGTAATAAAAATACTTTTTGTGAATTAATAAAAACTAAAGTTTTTATTAATTTTTAAAATTGCGCAAAATTATAAAAGAAAATCCAATCAAAGACTGATTCTACCCTTCTTTTATACTTGATTTCAATAAATTTCTTTGGGTAACCTGTTCTATGCCTTTAGCTTTTAGTAACTTCGCACTTTATTTGAAGAATTTGAGCACAACAAAAAACTCGTTTACTCCAATATGAACCAGCATACTATAGAAAAAACGGTATCTATTAAGGGCATAGGTTTACATACAGGAAAAGAAGCAACGTTGACTTTTCATCCTGCACCTGTAAATCATGGATTTAAATTTAAACGAATAGATTTAGAAAAGCCCAAAGTAATACCTGTTGATCCAGCAAAGGTAACGGAAACAAATCGAAGCACCACTTTAGCATCAGGAGACATCAAGGTTCAAACAGTTGAACACGTATTGTCCGCATTGGTTGGACTTGCTCTAGATAATGTATTACTAGAAATAGATGGAGCCGAAGTGCCTATCTTAGATGGAAGTGCCGCAAAGCTTATAAGTACTTTGGAAAAAGCAGGAAGGGTAGAACAAGAAATGGCAAGAGATTATGTTATAATTGAAGAGCCTATAGAATATAAAGATGAAGCCACTGGTGCAGAATATATTGTCTTACCTTCAGAGCAATTTGAAGTAAAGACCATAGTTAATTTCGCTGCAAGCTCCATTGATGCCCAATTTGCAAGTCTAAGTAATATTGCTGATTATAAAAAAGAAATTGCACCCTGTCGAACCTATGTGATGCTAAGTGATGTAGAAAAACTGGCCAAGGAAAATTTAATCAAAGGGGGAAGTTTAGACAATGCCATTGTATTTGCAGATAAAAAGCTAACGAAAAAGAAACTAGATGCATTAGCAGATAAATTAGGGCAACCAAAATTATCTACAGCACCGACTAATGGCATACTTAATGATAAAAAGTTAAAGTTCGCCAACGAACCATGTCGACATAAATTATTGGATTTAATTGGTGATTTAGCATTAGTGAATAAACCTATCAAGGGAAAAATTATTGCTACACAGCCAGGTCATACTGGCAACGTTGCTTTAGCAAATATTCTTCGCGATTTATACAAAGCGCAAAGGAAATTGAAAGGCAAACCAAAATATGACCCTAATCAAGAACCAATTTTTGATGCGGTAAAAATAGCAGAATGGTTGCCGCACCGTTATCCATTTTTATTAGTCGATAAGATAATCGAACTAACAGACACACTGGTAGTCGGCGTAAAAAATGTCACGATGAATGAGCCATTTTTTACAGGCCATTTTCCAAACAATCCAGTGATGCCTGCGGTCCTACAAATGGAGGCATTAGCTCAATGTGGCGGAATCTTAGCAATGTCTTTAGTAGATGAACCAGGAGGTTGGGATACTTATTTCTTAAAAATCGACAATGCGAAGTTTAAACAGATGGTTGTGCCAGGAGATACCCTTATTTTAAAATTGGAGTTATTATCTCCAATAAGAAGAGGGCTTTGTCATATGCAGGGCACTGCTTATGTTGGGAATAAAATAGTTTCAGAAGGGGAATTGACAGCCCAAATTGTCAAAAGAAGTTAATTCAAATGATATTGATTATTGGAAGCACTTTTGAAGTTTTCGATTAATTTTTATCATTCATTATTTTATATGAGTACCACAGGACTAAGAGTAATTCATCCTCAAGCAAAGATAGGTCAGCGCGTGACCATCGAACCCTTTGTGACTATAGGCGCAAATGTGGAAATCGGAGACGATACCTGGATTGGGGCGAATGCTACTATCATGGAAGGGGTAAAAATTGGCAAAAATTGCAAAATTTTCCCTGGAGCAGTGGTCGGTGCGATTCCACAAGATTTAAAATTTGATGGCGAGTACTCAACAATTGAAATAGGGAATACCGTAACCATAAGAGAATATTGCACCTTAAATCGAGGGACTAAAGCCAATGATAAAACCGTTATTGAAGATAATTGTCTATTGATGGCCTATGTACACGTTGCACATGATTGTATCTTAAGAGAAGGTGTAGTATTAGCTAATAATGTCAATTTAGCAGGACATATTGAGATTGGAAAATTTTGCACCTTAGGCGGCTTAACAGCAGTCCATCAGTTTGTCAAAATTGGTGAATATTCTATGTTAGGCGGCGGTTCTTTGGTAAGAAAAGATGTCCCACCGTTCATCAAAGCAGCGAGGGAACCTTTAGCGTATGCAGGTGTCAATTCTGTTGGTTTGCGACGAAATGGGTTTTCTAATGACCAAATTCATGCTATTCAAGACGTTTATCGTTATTTATTTGTCAAAGGATTTAATACGACCCAAGCAATTAAAAAAATCAAGAAAAACTTACCTAATTCAGCTGAACGAAAAGCTATTCTACAATTCATAGAAGCATCTAAACGTGGCGTTATCAGAGGATTCAGACAATTAAACGGAACAAAAATTAATGGAAATCATTCTAAATAATATTGCCAAGCGATATTTATACGATTGGATTTTTAGAAATATTGATTATCATTTTTCTAGCACAGCTCGCTATGCCATTTTAGGTGCTAATGGTTCTGGCAAATCAACTTTACTCAAAATACTATCAGGTCACCTAAGCCCCACAAAAGGAGCGATTCAGTATAAAGTTGCAGGTCAAGAAATAGACAAAGAGGATATTTATAAACAACTGAGTTATGCTTCCCCTTATATCGATTTAATAGAAGAATTCACACTTGCTGAGACCATACAATTCCACCGACAATTCAAGCCCTTCCTTAATAACCTAAGTACAAATGACTTTCTGGATTTAATTCAATTAAAAAAGGCAAGAAATAAAGAAGTTCGCTTTTTTTCTTCAGGCATGAAGCAACGATTGAAACTAGGTTTAGCTATTTGTTCAAATACTGCTTTATTACTGCTAGACGAGCCAACTGCAACCCTTGATGAAAAAAGTGTAGTTTGGTTTCACGAGTTATTAGAACAATATGCTAAGGATAGACTAATTATCATCGCTTCCAACGAAGAACGAGATGTGACGACCTGCCAAGAAAGAATCAATATCTTAGATTATAAAAAGAAGTAAATTTCCACAAGCTCCCCTTTTTCTGAAACAATTTCTTAGCTTTTTCATTCTACTAATAGATTTATTCTCCCATAGAAAATATAAGTAGCATGGCAAAAGAAAAAAAACAAGCCGAGTTCATCAATCCAATAGATAAAGATAAGATTGCTGAGAATCCACATTTATTACCTTACGCCCATACAGTGGGCGGAGCAGTTATAAAACCCATTGATAAAGGAAGAGTCAAAGGTCTAGCAGTAGGAGCAATGTACGAGCAAACAGAAATGCAGCTAGACCAAATTCGAGAACAAATTAATTTATTGGCAGAGCAGGCGAATAAGATAAAAGCACGGGTAGAAATATCCGAAAATATTTATCAGGCAGAGATGAGTTTCAAACCACTTATTGGTAAAACTTATCATTTATATCAGAGAGCAGATGGTAAATATCTTGTATCGATGGTTGCACCTAGCGAATGGGGAAGAAGAAATCCATTAGAGTTTAAAGCCACCGTCAAGTTATTATCAGACCATACGTGGGATATTCTAGACAAACCGGAGCATTTTGAGATTTAGAAATAACGTTATTTCGATAACTAAATTTTTTTTTATTAATATTTTAAAATATTTCTATCTAGGGCTTTACTTAAAAGAAAAAATGTTATAACTTTGCAGTCGCTTTAGAAATAGAGTGTGGTTATTGACCTATGGTGTAATTGGCAACACACCAGTTTTTGGTTCTGGCATTCTAGGTTCGAGTCCTAGTAGGTCAACAGACAAATCAAACAAACCCTTGTAAATGAATAATTTGCAAGGGTTTTGTTGTTTTAAGAAGTTATTATAGTTTGCAGTATCTTTCCTACAATCTTTCCAAAATATGGTTTTATTATTCCCAAAACACATCCTTTAAACAAAAAAGAGGTAGTGTTCTTGACACTACCTCAGCCCTAACCAAATAAAACCAAATTAATTTTTTATATCTTGACAGCGAAAAAATGCTGTAACTATCCTATCTTGATACTACAAAATTAATTCAAAAAGCCTTAAAATTCTAATTTGTAAGCCATTGGTTTTAGTGTATTTCTTACACTAAGGGAAGAACACTAGTTATTTCCATATATTACTATATTATTATTTTTAATTTCCATATTAAATATTGAAAAAAAGGTAAATACAAATTATTTTTCTGAATTTAAAAAAGGTCTTTTTTTGTCATTCTTCACAAAAAGAATGACAATTTTTATAAAAATCTTAAATTTTATCGATTTCACTAAAATATTCATAATGAAACGACCATTTCTTTTAACGATTTGTTTTTTATGCATCTTTTCTTTGAATAGTTTTTCACAAGCTGATAATGAAGATGCTATTTTCATCCGTCAAATATATGACAAAGCACTTACCAACGGTCAATGTTATGATTGGTTAACACATTTGACGACTAAAATTGGAGGTCGATTGGCGGGTTCCCCTCAGTCCTTAGCTGCTGTTGAATATACTAAGCAGGTATTAGACACCTTAGGAATGGATTCCGTTTGGTTACAACCTTGTGTTGTTCCTCATTGGAATAGAGGAGAAAAGGAAGAAGTGCGAATAGTCAGTTCTGCTTTGGGTTCTATGGATTTAAATGCTTTGGCTTTAGGAAACTCCATTGGAACTTCATCTGAAGGCATTATTGCGGAAGTCATAGAAGCACAAAGTTTAGAAGAAGTAGAAAAATTAGGTAGTACAGGCATAAAGGGAAAAATAGTTTTTTATAATCGCCCTATGGACCCTAAGCAAATTCGAACTTTTAATGCCTACGGTGGTGCTGTAGACCAAAGAGTATTCGGTGCCTCCAAAGCTGCTAAATTTGGGGCAGTAGCGGTACTAGTTCGGTCCATGACGACTAAGTTGGATGATTTCCCACATACAGGGACTTTGGTTTATGCAGAAGATTCGCCAAAAATTCCAGGTTTAGCATTAAGCACCAATGATGCGGAAAAATTAAGCCAAATACTACAAAAAGGAAAAGCTAATATTTTTATAAAAACCAACTGCGGAATGCTTTCTGATAAACCGTCTTATAATGTAGTTGGAGAGATAAAAGGTAGCACATATCCAGATGAAATCATTTTAGTGGGTGGTCATTTAGATTCTTGGGATGTTGGACAAGGCGCACATGATGATGGTGCAGGTTGTGTTCATGCGATGGATGTCATTCAAATTTTGAAACGCTTAAATTATCAACCAAAAAGAACCATTCGATGTGTTTTATTCATGAATGAAGAAAATGGTCAAGGAGGAGCGATTGCGTATATGGAAGCTTCCAATAAAAATAAGGAATTTCATCTTGCCGCTATCGAATCAGATGCAGGTGGTTTTACACCTAGAGGTTTTACCGCAGATGGTGATGAATCTATTTTTGTAGAAAAATTTCGAAAAGTTACGGAATGGTTACCACTGGTAGAACCTTATGGTTTGTATTTGCAGAAAGGTGGGTCTGGAGCAGATATTTCTAGATTAAAAAGTCAGAAAGGTTTGTTATTTGGCTTTAGGCCTGATTCGCAACGGTATTTTGATTATCATCATACCGCAGCAGATAGGATAGAAGCAGTGAATCAGCGAGAGTTAGAGTTAGGAGCGGCTTCTATGTCAACTTTGGTTTATTTGTTGGATAAGCATGGTTTGTAGTAGGAAACCCTTGGAGGGTTAGAAACGCTCCAAGGGTTAAACAGATTATAGTTCTTTAATCTTAATATTCCTAAAATACACCTTATCTCCATGGTCTTGTAAGGCAATATGTCCTTTCCGAGATTTTCCAAAATCAGGCATATCTTTAAATTTACTGTTGGCAATCATCTTTGTCCATTCGTCATTAAACATTTCATATTCCACTAATTTCTTGCCATTGAGCCAATGTTCTGCTTTGCCATCTTTGATAATTAAGCGGACTTGATTCCATTCTCCACCAGCTCTAACCGTTTCATATTTACAAGCAATCATGTCGTATAAATCCCCTGCACGATGGGTTTCAATTTGAGCATCAGGATGACAAGCATTATCTAAGATTTGCATCTCTGGGCCTGTTTGCCAAACGTAATCATTATCAGCGCCTTCTACTACATTAAAGATGATTCCGCTATTTCCACAATTAGCAATTTTCCAGTCAAGACTTAATTCATAATTCTCGTATTGCCCAGCGGTGATAATATCTCCTCCATCTTTGGCTTGCCAACCACCATCGGCTTTTTGTTTAGAATCCAACATCAAAATACCATCTTTGACGACCCAACTAGCTCCAATGGTTTCTTTCTTGAAATTTCTCCAACCTTTAGTCGTTTCGCCATCAAATAATAATTTCCAACCAGCAGCTTTTTCAGCGGCTGTCAAAGTATTGGGTAAAATATCTCCTTGTTTAGTTGTTTTAAAACCAGGGCTATTTTGTGGAATTTGATTCATCGTATACCAAGCTTCCGACGTCCATAAGCCGTGTCCTTTTGCACTCACATAAGGGTTCAGTAAGTGAACGTAAACCATGTGATTTGCTTTCATACCAGCTAATTCCAAAAAGACCTTTTTTCTATCATCGGAAACATTGACGGATAAAACATTCAAGTTTTTTAAGTCCAATTTTGGTCCCCCATAAGCCGCCGTCGGTTCATATCGCCATTGTTGAATATCATAATCCGCTTTGTCCCACCCTTGTCCTTCTTGTAAGGGTTCGGTAAATTCAATCTCCACCCCATTAGATTTTGCTCTAACTGCTAACATTTCAAAAGTAGATTTGCCGTTGTACTTTAGTCGCTGCAAACCATAAAACAATTTATCATTTTGTCTCCAGTTCCCCGTGGAACCGACACCACCAATATATAAAGCACCATCAGGTCCCCAAACTAGCCGATTAACGCCAGCTTCTAAACCTTGTATAAAACGAAATACACAACCTTGGTATTGACCATTCACTTTCTCTACAAAATCTCTTTTTATACCACCGTGCGTCAATTCCCCATGAATCATTTGTCCTTTGTAAGGGCCATCATTAATGTAAGAAGGAGTGGTAGGAGAATTCCCGATTTCATCTTGAGGTAACCAAACTACAGGAAGCTTTTCCGTTAAGTTAGCAGTGCCTTCAAAATCAACAGACCTTGAACCAAACCAATCCCCTTTCGTCACGTGCACAATTTTACTAGATGGCAACCAATCCCCTTGGTTATCCGCTATGAAGATTTCGTTATCCACACCAATACCGACACCATTCGGCGTTCTTAAACCATTTGCTACAAATTCGATAGCACCTGTTGCTTTAGAAATTTTCACGGCACTACCCCGATGTTTTGGTTGATTCAATGCGCTCGCTCCACCCGGTAAAATGCCTGTTGCTAAAGCAGCATAGAAATGTCCATCTTTATACTCCAAACCAAATCCAAATTCATGGAAATTAGCGGTAACATCCCAAGCATTACAAACAGCCTGATATTCATCAATTTGACCGTCTTTATCATTATCTACTAATTTAGTCAACTCTTGTTTTTGCATGATGTAAATTTCATCATCTACAATTTTCAATCCTAAAGGTTCTGCTAAACCTGAAGCAATCTTAGTAGCATTCATTTTAGAAGGGTCGCCAGATTGTACGCCATCTACCACATACACGCCACCATCCGAATCCCATGTACTAACGGCCATTCGACCATCCGAAAAGAAATCCATTCCACCGACCTTAGGTAGAAAGGTTTCTGGTCTAGCCTGACTTAAATCATAACTTGGATGTACTTCTTTTAAAGGCGCTTTATCTCCAGGCACTACAATATTATTAACTAAACGAGCAGGATTATCAGGTGCGTCTGACTTTTTATGGGCAAAAGCAGTTGTTGGCACCGTCACAAACTCTCCATCAGAAAAAGACCGCCATTTTAAGATAATAGCTTGTCCACCCCCATTTTCAAAATATTCTAATCGGAATGGATGGTATCCTTCTGCTAAAGCCACTTCTCCATCTTTGGCATCTGCCCCGTGTAATCCATCGTGATTAATCACTTCTTTTCCGTCAATCAATAACCGAGAACCATCATCACTCATCAAACGAAAAACAAAATTAGCACCACTAGGTATTTTTATATACCCTTCCACCGAGATACCAAAATGGTCTTGTAATGGTCCAAAGTCATCCCCTTCTGCATCAATAGTCGGCAAAACAAAAGTAAAATCAGGTTTTGCTTTCCAATTGATATCTGCTAGTTTACTTTTATCTCCTTCAAATAGGTACACGTTTCCAATAGCGCCTAAATTCATATCCGCAGAAACGATACCTGCTTCACCTTTAACCAAATCTTTACTTTCAACTCTAGTAGCGGCCATGGCTTTTTGATTTGCTTCATCAGCTTTATCTAAATCCATGATGTAACCAACCATATTCTTCACATCCAAATCATCTAAATCTGGATGTGCACTCATCGCTGCTTCTCCCCAATTTCCAGCACCCCCATTCTTCACCTTATTCACCAACATGGCTACATTATCCTCCGTATTCATATATTTCTTAGCAATATCCAAATAAGATGGTCCAACTGTTTTCACATAAGTGTTATGGCAAGTTTTACAATCACTACGAGCTATCAATCGAGCACCTAATGGTTTTTCTTCTTCGTCCTCTGCGTTTCCTATTTTATTTGCATTGGCAATTAAAGGTGACTTTACAAAAGAACAATTAAAGGAAGTCGCGCTATTATTATTTAGTGTTAATAAACCATCGACATCGACCGCAGTTAGTTTTTTAGCACTTCTAGGAGCAGTATTGGCTATATCAAAATTACCATTGGTTACAATTTTTTCTTTAGCCACAATAGAACTAACATTCGTCTTTAAGGCTATGGTTACACCGTCAGGAACATTTGAAGTAGTAAAATTTCGTTCAAAACTAACCAAACCTGTTTCCGAGATACTAGCTTCTGGACTTTCAGAAATTTGAATTTTCTGACCATCAGGTAAGCTTATTTCGTAATTTAAATTAGCATGACCATTTTTAATTTGATGCCCTTTATACTGTACTTTCCCAACTATTTCATTTCCGCTTTTAGTGATTTTCCAAGGTTTTTCATGCGTATTAACAAGCCAAGCATCCCCAATACTCATCGGTTGAGGTCCGTGAGCAGTTGTGTAAACTGCACCGTCAAAATTGACATTACCAGACCATACCTTATATAATGCGGCATGCTGTGTATTATAAGCTGCCCAAACTTCATCATGTAAGGCCAATGTAATCATTCGTGGTTGTTCATCTAAAACAGAACGAAATACCCAGGGACTATGAGGTCGTTCAATAGTAGGAGCTGTGTCAGAAGCACATTGCCATAATAAAAAGAGGGCAAATACGGCAATAATTTTTTTTATTAGTTTCATACAATATTTCAATTAGGTTATTTTACAATTAAGTGATGATGAAAACAAATCTACTTTTTTTTAGTGGTACAGAAAATTAGTTAGTGTAAAATTTATACTAAGTCTGCTCAAATGTGTTTAAATTCCTGATAATCCTAATCTTTTTATGTTTTCATGAGTAGATAAATAGTATTTTTGCAGTTAGAAAATTAAACTTTTGATTTATTTTTTAGTCAAAGGTTATATCATTTAACAATCATTTACAGACCACTCTTGATAATCATCAACAGAGCTACCTTTTCACAATGAAGCAACTACCTTTTTTACTAATCCTCGTTTTATTTTTTGCAGCTTGTCAAGGAGATAGCAAGCAAAAGTCAACCACCACAACACCAAAACCAGCAGTGAAAAAAATTCCCATTCCTAGATTTGACCGAGAACTGGCTTATAATTTCGTAGCAAAACAAGTCGAGTTCGGGCCAAGGGTCCCTAATACAGAAGCGCATAAAGCGACCAAAAACTGGTTAGTAGGCCAATTAAAAGAACATGGAGCAACGGTTATCGAACAAGATTTTAAAGCTACAGCCTACACAGGAACGGTATACAATTCAACAAATATAATCGGTCAATATAATCCCACAGCAAAGAAGCGTATTCTATTAGCCGCACATTGGGATTCTCGACATATCGCAGATAATGATCCAGACCCTAATAAACAAAAATTACATGTAGACGGCGCTGATGACGGGGCAAGTGGCGTTGGGGTATTATTAGAAGTGGCAAGAAATTTAAAAACCCTACCCGCTAATATGGGTGTAGATATTATCTTTTTTGATGCAGAAGACAACGGGATTTCTGGGGGTACAAAACCTGAAGATTCTTATACCTGGTGCTTAGGTTCTCAACATTGGGCAAAGAACTTACATGTTGGTGGTTATAAACCGAAATATGGCATTTTATTAGACATGGTTGGCGCAAAAAGTCCACGTTTTAAAAAAGAAGGCTATTCTATGGGAAATGCACCAAACATCGTCAATAAAGTATGGAAATTGGCGGCAGAAATGGGACATGGTAATTACTTCACAGATGAAAGAGGAGGCGCCATTACAGATGACCACAGAATGGTGATGGAATTTGCCAAAATTCCGATGATTGACATAATTAATATGCCTAACGACGAAGAGCCTGTTTTTGTAAATCACTGGCACACGTCTAATGACAATATGGAAAATATTAATAAACGAACCTTAGGTGCAGTTGGACAATTGATGTTAGCCGTTATTTATAATGAGGCAATGGGTAAGTTTTAAATAATGTCATCTTTGACAAACATTACATTATATTTTATACCAAAAGCTAAGAGCTTCCAGAACTTGAATTTTCTGGAAGCTCTTTTTTATAATATCATTCGACTGATTCTCGCCAATTACAAGACAATTTTACTCCTTACAATACATCTTTTTCCGCTCTATTATGTTTTTCTAAAAAGACCGCTTATCTTTTCAGAAAAATAGTACTCGATGCAAAAGTTATATTTACAAAATTTTCTTTCCTTTTTAATTTCAGCCTTATTTTTAGTTTCTTCTACCTGTAATTCTGGTGGTCAAACCAAAGCCGTTGTAGCCCCAGAAACAGTAGATAAAGACCGCCTACCAACTAGAAGAGAATTAAGACGTGCTTTTCGAGGCAATCATAATTTGACATTTATTTATCCTGATAATCAAGTTGCAGCCGATTTTTATAATGTTAAGATAGCGGCGATGAATAAAAATGAAGATTTAAATTTAAAAGTAAAAGGCGCTAAAGCAAGTGAGTTAACTAAAGAGCAATTAAGCAACGATATTATTTTTATTGTCGGAAAAATAGAGGTCGATAGTTTATTAATGGAATTACAAGCACAACTCCCTTTACAAATAAATCAGCAGTCTTTTAGTTTTGATGGCAAGGAGTACAAAGAAAAAAATGACCTTTTAAAATTATTTCCTTACCCCAATCCTTATAATCAATCCTTGCCACTTTATTTCTTAATAGGCAATGACAATGAAATCATTCAAAATTTTTTACAAGAAAATTATTCGGATGACCTTTTTCAATTATTACGTTGGAGTTGGGGGTACGAGATTCAGCATAAAAGTGAAGTAAGAGTATCAGGTTATTTTAATGAAAAAACGTGGGAACTAGATAAAAAAACGCACTTCGATTTTACGGGGCAAAATGATACTATCATTTCAACGGACCACTTCCAATTTATTGCGCATAGCTCTCCTTTATCAAAAGAAGAGATTACCGTCATTGCTCAAAAGTGTGAAGAAAATTATACGATTATTAACAACTTTCTAGAAGCACAAATTGATTTGCCAAAAATTGATTATCATTTTTATCCTACGGTAGAAAGTAAGGCTTTGCAAAAATCAAACATGCAAGAGGCATCTGCGGATATGAATGAAAATCGAGTAGACGTAGTAATGAATGATAATTTTCAAGGTAGTGCCCTTCATGCTGAAAATAAATTAATCTTTAGAAAAAGCCTTGGCAAACCCTCCTTACTGGCACTAGAAGAAGGCTTATCCAATCGTTTCACCAAAGCATGGCAGAAAAAAGGATACGCTTATTGGACAAAAAAACTATTCCTTTCCGACAATTTGCCTCCTTTAAAAGAATTGTTAGACAACGAGGTTTATAAAAAAGAGTCATATCTAGTCATGGGTGCAATGGCAGGTACTTTTGTTGATTTTTTGATAGCTAAATTTGGCAAAAAAGAATTTTTAAATAAATATAAAAACTGGCAATCCGAAGATTTTTCAGCCTTAGAATCAGAATGGCTAATATATTTAAATAAAATAACCACAGAGGACACAACTAATACCGTCCAAATAAAAAAACCAAAGCTCCCCTACCTAAAAGGATTCAACTTTGCACACGAAGGGTATCGGATATATAATGGCTATGGTTCTCAATTGGCGAAAGAATCATTAGAAAGAACCGTAGAGATTGGGGCAAATGCGATTGCAATTGTACCTTATTCGTATATGCGTGACCCAGAAAATCCAAGTTATATACCCATCATCCAAGGTACAGGTGGAGAAAATGACCAAGCTGTTTTATTTTCCCATTATGAAGCTAAAAAAATGGGTATGTCTACCATGTTAAAGCCACAAATTTGGGTGGGGAGTAATAGTTGGCCAGGAGATATTAGAATGAAGAATCAAAAAGAGTGGGATACGTTTTTCGAAAATTATTATCGTTGGGTAAGACATTATGCCATGCTTGCAGAAATTAATGAAGTAAATAGTTATTGTATTGGAGTAGAATTTGCGAAAGCGACTTTAGCAAAAGAAGAGGAATGGCGAAAAATTATTAAAAAAATAAGAGGAATTTATAGTGGCCAATTAACTTATGCAGCCAATTGGGGTGATGAATTTGAAAACGTTACATTTTGGGATGAATTAGATTTTATTGGTTTGAATTGCTATTATCCATTAAGTAAAAAGGAGAACCCCTCAAAAAAAGAATTGACGAAAGCCTTTGACCAAGTCATTCATAAAATAGAAAAGGTTTGTAATAAATATGATAAACCATTAGTCTTCACAGAGATAGGATTTAGAAGTGTAGATGGTCCTTGGAAGAATCCACATGCCAAAGAAGGCGACCGACCATTTAATGATGTACATCAAAAGCTATGCTATGAAGTTGTTTTAAAAGGCATTCAAAATAAAAAATGGTGTAATGGTATCCTGTGGTGGAAATGGCCAAGTCATTTATCTCACCGTGGAGAAAGGAATAAAGGATTTAGTCCAAATTCAAAACAAACAGAAGATGTTATTAATAAATATTTCAAAACAAAAATTAATTAGATAATTTACTCATTATCAAGCAGTTAAAGTGCATCATTCTATATGTAAAACAAAAATGTTTTAAATTGTTTTGATTTATAAAACTTTTTGTTTTAAATTTGGGTTGTAATTAAGATATTACATGACTTTTTTATCACAATCTCAAATTTAAAAACAATGGATTACAAGCAACTTCCCGACGAGTTGGATTTAAATCAACTCTTTGAAGAAAAAATCTACAAACCTTTACGTCAATTAAAACAAGACATCAAAAACTGGTTAAATCAAAACTGGTTTAAATTAGCTTTCTTAGGTGTCTGTACTTTTTTTGCTTTAAAAAAGGATTTAAGCCTAAACATCAATCTGGGGTCGGGCAATCAGCCAATTGCAGCGGCATCTGTTCCATCTCGTCCAATGGCTAAGACTACCTCTTTAAGTGTGTCTGATAATTTTTTAGGTAGTACCACTTCAAGAACTACATTTACCGCACCTGCCGAACCAGCAAAGCCAAAAAGAGCGCCAATTAAAATGACGCCAAAGACAAAAAAACAATTGGCATATGTTCAGCGCTTCGCCAGTGTTGCACAAGAAGAAATGCGAAAATTTAACATCCCTGCTAGTATCACTTTAGCACAGGGTTTAATTGAAACCAATGCTGGTCAAAGTCCACTAGCAACAAAAAATAATAATCATTTTGGAATCAAATGCTTCTCCAAATCCTGTAAAAAAGGTCACTGTGCGAACTTTTCTGATGACAGCCATAAAGACTTTTTCAGAAAATATGCTTCATCCTGGGAAAGTTTCCGCGCACATAGCAAACTATTAACTTACAAAAGATATAAGCATTTAGCTAAGCTACCAACGAGTGATTATAAGGGGTGGGCAATTGGTTTAAAAAAGGCTGGTTATGCGACCGATAAAAATTATCATAATAAGCTAATTCGCCTAATTGAAACTTTACACCTAGACGAGTACGATAACTTGTAGAGAGATAAAATATGCGATGCTCTAGCCCGATTTGAGATTGTATATTTCGTAATCCCTATAAACACACACTTCGCAGGTGTTTATAGGGATTCTTTATTTTAGGGCAATAGTGAATTAGATTTGAAAAAAAGTCATAATCATCAATAACAAGCCTACAGGCAAATGCTCTGCTAAGGCAACTCTTAAAGATTTTAAAGCCTTCGAAATTTGATTCTCCACTGTTTTAATAGAAATATTTAGGTGGTCGGCAATCTGTTGGTAAGACATTTCTTCAAAGCGACTTAATACAAATACCAAACGACATCTTTCGGGTAAACTATCAATCGCTTGGTCAATCTGCTGCTGTAAATTAGCTGCAGCTAATTCTTGTACTACACTTGCTTCTTTACTCATCAATCCTTCCTTTTCAGGCGCATTTCTAAAATCAATTTTTTGGTCTCGAATATAATTTAAGGCTTTGTTTAAGGCGGCTCTTTTAAGGTAAGCTCTAAGGGAGGTCGTAATTTTTATTTGTGCTCTTTTTTTCCACAACTCATAAAAAACGTCTTGGACTAAATCTTCTGTTATTTGAGTATCTGAAATAATTCGATAAACACTTCTGCATAAAAAAGTATAATGCTTCCGAAAAATTAAATCAATAGTTGACTCCTCTTCTGATGCCAGTAGAGCAATTAATTCTTCATCGGTATATTCGACTTTTTTTTGCAAATGGTGATAGTGGTTGAATGACGAATCTATAATCGGATTTTATTTAAACGTGCCATTGCTCGTTTATTGTCTTTTTCTTTAATAGATTGTCGTTTGTCATGGGTCTTTTTACCTTGACCTAAGGCAATTTCTAATTTTACCAATCCTCTTTCTCCAAAGTACATTCTGTAAGGAATAATAGTAGACCCTTTTTCTTTAACTCTCTTTTGTAATTTTTTTAATTCTTGCTTTTTCAATAATAATTTTCGCTCCCGACGTTCTTCATGATTATAATGCGTACCATGTTTATAAGTCGAAATAAACATACTCATGATGTATAACTCATTCCCTTTAAATCTACAATATGCATCATTTAGGTTTACACTTCCACCTGTTCGGATAGATTTTATCTCTGTTCCCATTAACATTATTC
Source organism: uncultured Saprospiraceae bacterium (assembly GCA_937974625.1). Classification (GTDB taxonomy): domain Bacteria; phylum Bacteroidota; class Bacteroidia; order Chitinophagales; family Saprospiraceae; genus JAFMDF01. Next base: position 14,817 of record CALJVJ010000169.1, on the reverse strand, counting down.
CCGCTTCGTAGTTAGAGATAAACGTAAATTCATAAGCAGCTTTTCTATTAACTACTTCTCTTAAACCTTTATTTTTTTCTGCCATAATTATTTTATTAGCCTTATTCCTAAATTTTAATACCTACTCCACCAAAGCCTCATAAATCAAATCCTGAATTCGAGGTCTAAAATCCCCCTCATACATTTTTCGATTGTTCATCGTTGGATACGTTCGATTGGACAAAAATACATAAATCAAATTTGCATCGGGGTCCGCCCAAGTAGCCGTACCTGTAAATCCAAGATGACCGAAAGTATTTCGAGACGCTTTTTTAGAAAGATTGGGGTTTTTATCAGGATTTAGTTCGAGCATATCAAAACCAATGCCTCGACGGGTAGAATAAGGATGACGCTGTGTAAATAATTTAACCGTTTCTGGGGAAAAATATTGTTTCCCACCATAATAACCCTCATTCAACAACATTTGCATAATAATCGCAATATCATTTGCATTCGCGAATAAACCAGCATGTCCACTAACACCTCCTAGCATTGCTGCTCCCATATCATGTACATATCCATGTACTTTTTGCTGTCGCCAATATTTATCTTCTTCCGATGGGACAATTCTATCTTTAGAAAATTTATTTAAAGGATTATAGGTCGCTGTAGATAACCCTAAAGGTTCATAAAAAGTTTCTTGTACATATTTATCTATTGGCTTTCCAGATAATTGTTTAACAACCTGTGCCATAAAGTAAAATGCCAAATCACTATACACGTATTTTCCTTTCGGTCGAACTTCTGAATCATAAATTTGCTTCCAAATCTCCGCCTCATATTCCGTTTTCATATAAAGATTCGACGCTACAGGTGTATAAAAACCATTATTTGGTCCAAATTGATAAAACTCAGGCATTGGCTTTTTCCGCTTTGTCACCGTAGCACGATAGAAGGGAATCCACGATTTCAAGCCTGAAATATGCGACATCATATCTTTGACGATAATATTCGCTTTATTCGTATTTTTCAATTCTGGTAAATAGTCACTAATAGGTTTTTCAATATCCAATTTTCCTTCATCCACTAATTTCATAATAGAAATAGTAGCCGCACAAATCTTTGTAACAGAGGCCAAGTCAAAAATATCCGTTTCTTTTACCTTTCTACGTTTTTGATAAGTATGATGCCCATACGCTTTTTGATGAATGACCTTTCCATCCTTTACTATTAAAATCACTCCTCCTGGGGTTGCTGCAGTGTCAATTGTATGCTGCATCAAATCATCAATCTTAGCTAATTTCTCAGCATCTATCCCGACACTTTCTGGATAATCATACCCCAACCGAACAATTGGCGCTGTAATAATTCCTTGATTAAATTTACTTCTGGCAGAAGCAGTAATAGGCAATCTACCTTTGATAGCATTAACCCCAAATAAAGCTTGTGCAGCTAAATCTTGCGTCATTTCATCTTCTTCATAGGCTGCTAAAACATAATCAATATCATCAAAGTATTTTAAAGAATAAGGGTTGCCAAAAACAGTGACGATAACTTTTGTTTGTTCACTTAATGATTTTAAAAAGGTTCGAGTTTTTTTAGAAATACCATAATTTTTACTAGCACTGCTATTCATATTGTGAATTCCTACAATAACAACATCTTGCTTTCCAAGGCGATTAATCAAGGATAAAAATCGGTTAGGATCAATATCTTTGCCCGTTTGATAATGATTCATTTTAGCATACCGAGCGAGACTCTTCTGAAAAGCTGTTTCCCTTGAAGCACCAATACTTAGAGAAGCCATTTTGGTATTTTCTAAAGTCCGTAATGGAATTACATTATCTTCATTACGCACTAAGGTAAGTGCATTTTCAATCAACTTCCTTTTTAAAACTTTAGCTTTGTTTGAATTTAAATCTACTCTAATATTTGTTACATCTGCAGGTTGGTAGCGATTCAAGTCGTACTTATACTTAGCTAATAATATTTTTTTGATACGTTGGTCTAAATCAGCTTGATTGATTTTTCCCTCTTCAATGTATCGGTTAATTTCTTTAACTGAAGCGGAAATATTATCAGGAACTAAAAGAATATCAGCACCTGCAATCAATGCCTCTGCTTCTGGTACACCTGGTTTAAAATGCTTAGTCACTCCTTTCATTTCCATTCCATCTGTATAAATCAATCCTTCAAACCCCAATTTGTCTTTTAACAAATCCGTCACCACTTTTTGAGAAAGAGATGTTGGGCGATTTTTAGCATCGTCCAAAGCAGGTACATTTAAATGAGCGACCATAAAACTTTGGATGCCTTGGTCAATCAACACTTTAAAAGGGTATAATTCAATACTATCTAGTCTGTCAAAATTGTGAGGAATTAAGGGTAAATCGTGGTGCGAATCAACGTCTGTGTCTCCATGTCCAGGGAAATGCTTGGCGCAAGCCATCACTTTTCCATCTTGCAAGCCCTTCATATACATATAACTTTTAGTCGCTACATTATATCGGTCTTCCCCAAAAGAACGGGTGTTGATAACTGGATTAGCTGCATTATTATTAATATCAGCAACTGGAGCAAAATTGACATGAATTCCGATTCTTCTACAATCACTAGCTATTTGTTTTCCCATTTCATAAATCAACCGATTATCTTGAATCGCACCTAGCATCAGCTGCCGAGGAAAACTCATAGTGCTACTTTTCATACGCATACCCAATCCCCATTCCCCGTCAATACTAACCATCAAAGGCACTTTAGATAAATTTTGATATTCATTAATTAGTTGAGTATGTTTTTCAGGCGTGCCTTGAAAAAAGCATAAGCCACCAACTTTATATTTTTTGATTTGGGATTTTACACTAGCAATATGGTCCGCACCGAGGTCAGAATGCGCGCGAATCATGAATAATTGTCCCAATCTTTCTTCTTGAGTCAAAGAATTAAAAACAGAGTCGGCCCAAATCTTAGCCAATACATCATCTTCATTTTTAATAGGAACGAGGGAGTCAGAAGGGTAAATGTCCATTGGACATTTAAGCGAGTGAACCGCAAAGCGGACGGGAAGGGAGGGTGGTGCTATAGTTCCACTGAAAAAACAGGCAAATGATAGGAGTAGTAATAAAAGTCTCGACTTCATAGGATGTAGGTTTGTCTCATTGGGAACGCCTTAGATTTTCTAAAATCCGCTCCTAATCGGTTAAAGATTATTTCATCTAATTAACTTTCGGTAGGTGTATTCTCTATAGAGCAATCAACAATCAATCCATTATGGAAAGAAGGGTTTTGCTTGTATTTAGTCTTTATTTGCTAACTGCCCGCAAGCTGCGTCAATATCTTTTCCTCGACTTCTTCGGACGGTTACCATAATATCTCTATCAATCAAATATTTAGCAAATTCATCAATTCGATGCGCAGCTGCTTTTTGAAAGATAGCACCATCGATAGGGTTATATTCGATGATATTAATTCTTACGGGAAAATCGCGACAAAGGTCTGCTAAGTTAGCAGCATCTTCTAAACTATCGTTAAAATTTTGGAAGGCAATATATTCAAAACTTATCCTATTTTTTGTGTTTTGATGAAAATATTTAAGCGCATCCATCAAAATCCCTAGGTTGTTCTGCTCATTGATTGGCATGATTTCATTCCGCTTTAAATCATCCGCAGCGTGTAAAGACAGCGCCAAATTAAATCGGACTTCATCATCCGCCAATTTTTTTATCATCTTAGCAATACCAGCCGTACTCACCGTTATTCGCTTCGGTGACATATTGAGTCCTTCAGTAGAAGTAATATGATCAATACTCTTGAGGACGTTTTTATAAGCCAATAGAGGTTCGCCCATACCCATATAAACGATATTGGTCAGCGGGTGACCAAAAGTATCTAATGCTTGTTGATTTACTTTGACGACTTGGTCATAAATCTCTCCTGCGTCTAAATTACGAACACGCTTCATTTTGCCAGTGGCACAAAATTTACAACTTAAACTACAACCAACTTGAGAGGAAACACAAACCGTAAATCGTTTATCGGAAGGAACAGGAATTAAAACAGACTCAATAAAATGACCATCATGTAATTGAAACCGAGATTTTATAGTCCCGTCATTACTTCTTTGGACTTTATTCTCGGTGATGACATTAATTACAAAATGAGCTTCTAGTTTTTCCCGTAACGCTTTGGATAAATTGGTCATCTCTTGGAAAGAAGTGACACTTTTTTCCCAAAGCCATTCGTAGACCTGCTTGGCACGAAATTTCTTTTCGCCCATCTCCAAAAACCACTCTGTAATCTCTGCTTTTGAAAGTAGTCTAATATCTAATTTTACCGCTGTCGAAGTCATACTGCAAAGATACGAGAAATTGCCATTAGTGATAATGAAAAAATGAATCTACCCTTTTTTCATCGGCAGTTACTTCATCAACCAGCGAATCATCACTGGAATAATCAATAAATCACTAAACAAAGCGGTAAAAAGGGTGATACTTATCATCAAGCCAACGGTCACACTTGGCGGGTTAACGGAGAAAAGCATAATTAAAAAACCAAAAAATAAAATAATGGAAGTTAGGCAAATAGCTTTACCTGTTTCCAAAAAAGTAATATGAAGAGATGCTTCGATGGACAGCCCTTTATCTCTAGTCAATTTAAATTTACTTAAAAAGTGAATGGTATCATCGACCGCAATTCCAAAAACAATCGCAAATAATATCGCTACTCCCGCCTCTAACTCTATACCTAAAAAACCTAGCAGTCCGCCTGCAAAAACAAGTGGAAAAACATTTGGTATTAAAGAAATCAAAACCATTCGCCAATTTTTAAACAATAAGGCCATTAAAACGCTGATGATAATGACTGCAATACCTAGTCCTTCTAATAAACTTTCTCGTGCATAAAGTGCATTTTTATCCAAAATAATGCCTGACCCTGTTTTCTTGAAAATAGCAATCGTTGGGTCTGTATTTTCAGCAATCCACGTATCAATTCGCTTACCAACCGATTGGATAGAATCTGCACCTATATCTAAAATTTTAGTCGTAATTCTGGCTTTCTTACCATCCTTACTAACCAATACATCGGCAGAACTATTTGATACCCTATCCGCATAGCGTTGGTATTTTTTAAAATCCTTTACCGTTTCAGGCATTTTATATGCTGACTGCTTATTCTGATTAAATGCCTGATTGATACTTTTGTAAACGGTTGTTATGGAATTAGTAGATTTAATCGAAGGAACTGCTTTTAAATATTGTTCCACTTTATCAATTTGTTGCAGCACCTCAAAGTCAGTAGCTTGATAATCTCCTTGAGCAAACACTCCGAATTCTACGGGGCGATAACCCGCAAATTGTCTTTCAAAAAATTGGAAATCCTTCGTTATCTTTTTTCCAATTGGTAAATTATTTTCTAGTTGATAATTTGTAGTAATAATGGATATTCCGTAAAAACTAATTAATGCTATCAACACACTTCCAATAACAATTCTAATCGGGTGGTTTATTGTAAATTGATAGGTCTTTTCCATCAAATTTTCCCAAAACTGATTATTCTTACCTAGCTTAATTAAATCATCTGTTTTAAACATGGATAGTAAAGCCGTTGTAAAAAAGATGACGGTCAAATAAGCAATCGCCACTCCGAAAGCTGCATTGATGCCAAAATCTTTAATCGGACCAATTCGACTTGTCATTAAAGAAGCAAAACCAACAGCTGTTGTTATGGAGGTCAATAAAGTGGCTAGTCCAATTTCTTTAATCGTAATTGTAATCGCTTCCCTCCGAGTTAATCCTTTCCGCAATTCATCAATATATTTGGACATAATGTGAATCACATCCGAAGTCCCTACGATTATCATCAACACAGGATAGAGGGCAGACATGACGCTCAACTCTCGACCTGTAGCCCCCAAAAAGCCAAAAAAGAGTATCATTCCCAACGCAATGGATACTAATGCAATCGCAATCCCATAAGGTCGCCGATACAGCATAAAAATCACGAAGGAAACCAAAAAGCCTGAAACTAAAGCAGACATTAGCACTTCCTCTTGCTGCATTTTGACCAATTCCGATTGAAAATAAGCTTGTCCGATATAGTGATGGTCTTCAAAATTGTATAGGGAGACTAACGAGTCTAAATCAACCACTAATTTATCTGCTGCTGGTAAGTCTATCTTTTCCGCTGTCTTTAAAGCTACCACCAAAGTAGTCGCAGTAGAATCTATCAGGTTATAAACAAAACGTTCATCATTGAGTAATCTTTCTCGGTCTTTAGCATACTTTTCAGGTTGGTTGATGTGGATGGCGGGGACGGTTGTCATCCCAAAAGGCGTTTTTAACGGATAGGAAAATTTTGTTAAAGACTGACTTTCTTTAATATTATCTATGTCTCTAGTTTTTAGGGTAAAATCGTGAAAATCCTCTAAAAATTGCTGGTTAAATACGCCTTCTTTTCTAGGAATGGCAATCAACATAAAATTAGCATCATTCTCAAAGTCATTCGTAAATTCTTTGAAAAAAACTAAATCCTCATCCCCTTCTGGAAAAAATTGGTCAAAATCAAAAGTAAATTTTAATTGGAAAGCAAAAAAAATGCTGGCAACCGTTAATAAAGCAAAAATGCTGATGGTAATAACTCTAATTTTCCTCATTCAATGATAGAAGTTCGTGATAGACTTAAAATACTTTGTATAATAAATACGGTTATAATCAAAAGGTTGGCACAACCTTTAAGAATTTGACAACATCTTTTCAGCGTAAACCAACGTTTATTAATTGGAATCGCCTAATTTTAGGCGCATATTACTAAAATTCGAAGATTAATATCAAAAATAAATTATTCATGAAAAGGATTTCCTTCTTATTATTTTCGGCAATCTTACTTTCGTTTGGTTGTAAAACTAGTCAAAAATTAGCCGAAGAACCTATTATGGAAGCAACGGTAACGGAGTTTAGAGACTTAGACACGATGACCGTTTCCGCAGCTAAACCTACGGAACTAAAAGCACCAGAAGATTATAGCTTACCAGTTCATAAAACTAGTTATCGGCTAACTAATGATTTGGTGCATACCAAATTAGATGTAAAATTTGATTGGTCAAAAGAACGAGTCATCGGAAAAGCAGAATTGACTTTAAAGCCTTGGTTTTATCCAACCGATAAATTAGAGTTAGATGCTAAGAATTTTGATATTCAAAAAATCACTTTAGCAACCGGAAAGGAGTTAAAGTATGACTATGATGGAAAAAAAATCCAGATTCAGTTAAATCGGGAATATAAAAAGACAGAAAATTATAAAATTGTCATTGAGTATATAGCTAAACCATCGGAAGGAGAGATTGGTGGAAGTGCGGCTATCACTTCTGACAAAGGCTTATTTTTTATTAATTCGGATGGAAGTGATAAAAGTAAACCACAGCAAATCTGGACACAGGGAGAAACAGAGAATAACTCTCGTTGGTTTCCAACTATAGACAAACCGAATGAGCGAACAACTCAAGAAATTTACATCACCGTACAAGATAAATTCAAGACCCTTTCCAATGGTCTTTTAGTCTCTTCTAATAAGAATACGGATGGTACTCGAACCGATTATTGGAAAATGGACCAACCGCATGCCCCTTATCTATTCATGGTAGCCGTTGGAGATTTTGCCAAAGTAGGAGATACGTGGAAGGGTATTCCCGTAGATTATTATGTAGAACCAGCATATGAAGCAGACGCTAAAAATATTTTTGCACACACTCCTGAAATGTTGACATTCTTCTCTGAAAAATTAGGTTTAGATTATATGTGGCCTAAATATTCGCAGATTGTGGTTAGGGATTATGTATCAGGGGCCATGGAAAACACCTCAGCAGTAATTTTCGGCCAACAAGTTCAAAAAACAACAAGAGAATTAATCGACGACCATAATGATTACATCGTTGCCCACGAATTATTTCACCATTGGTTTGGGGACTATGTAACTTGTGAAAGTTGGGCCAATCTAACCATGAACGAAGGATTTGCCAATTACAGCGAATATCTTTGGTTTGAACACAAATATGGAAAAGACGAAGCAGATTATCACCGTATTAATGAATTGAACGGTTATTTAGGGTCTATTCAAGGAGGTGGTATTCACCCATTAATTTGGTTTGACAATCCAGATAAAGAAGCGATGTTCGATGGACATAGTTATAATAAAGGAGGGATGGTCTTGCACATGCTGCGTAAATATGTAGGCGACGAAGCCTTCTTTGCCTCCTTGCAAAAATATTTAAAAGACAATGCTTACACCGCAGTCGAAGCACACGATTTAAGATTGGCTTTTGAAGAAGTAACTGGTCAGGATTTAAACTGGTTTTTCGACCAATGGTATTTTGCCGCAGGACATCCAGAATTGACCATTGATTATGACTATAATTTAGCAACTCAAACGGCTAGTGTCACAATTGAACAAACTCAAGACCCCGAAAAAAGTTTGGCTATTTTCCAATTACCAATTGCTATCGATATTTATCAAGATGCCAATACGGTACGGAGAGAAGAAGTAATCATGAATTTGCGTAAGCAAACTTTTACTTTCAAGGCTGCAACAAAACCTGCATTAATCAATGTGGATGCTGATAAAATTTTATTAGCAGAAAGAAAAGATAGCAAGACATCCGCAGAATACGTTTTCCAATACCACAATGTAGGTAACCTAATGGATAGGTTTGAAGCCATCCAAAATCTACAAGAAACGAAAACGCCCGAAGCGAAAAAAATCATAAAGGCAGCGTTAAAAGATAAACATTGGTTTATTAGAAATTTAGGCATTGGTGCTATAGAGCCTGATGCTGAAGTATTAGAGGAAGTAGCTAAGCTAGCAGTAGGGGATATTAATTCTAAAGTCAGAGCAAACGCTATTGGCCTATTGACAGAGGCAGAATATGCTGGTTTAAGTTCTATCACGGAAAAAGTATTGGCTAATGAACAAGCTTATCCTGTAATCGGTGCGGCATTGCTAGGTTTAAATCAAGCCAATCCAGTTGAAGCGGTTAAACAGGCAGAAAAATTAGAAAACAGTACGACTAATCCCTCCTTACTCTCCGCAATTGGTGGAATTTATGCGATGCAAGGTAAATTTGACAAAATCTCTTTCTTTGAAAATAATTGGGATAAAATAGATGGTCCAGATGCTTCTGATTTTTTCCATAACTACGCAGGATTATTATTATCAAGCGGAGGAGATATCAAATCATCACTAGGAACCTTAAAAGGCGTCTCAACAAATATGGGTCAATCACTTTGGCGAAGATTTGCAGCTACTCAGACTTTAGCCGAATTGAATCAGTTTTACACGCAAATGCAAACTGAAGCTAAAGATGATGCAATGAAAGCTGCCTTCAAAGAAAATGCTAGTTTGATACAAACGTATATTTCAGAAATTAAAAAAGCAGAAACTAACCCTCAATTGATTTCTGTTTATTCTAATTTTTAAAATAGAGCAAAGAGCATTTCATTGAGAGAAAAGCAGCTACTTAAAAAACAATAGTAAAGTTAAATACGAAAAATCTTGTCTCTAACTGAGGCAAGATTTTTTGCGTTTAAAGTTTATTTTCAAAGTGAGATTTCAACAAATAGGAACTAAAAAAAAGAGAAAGCCGTTCTATCCTTTTAAAAACAAGAAGCTAAGCAAGAACATTAGCCAACAAAACCCTAACTTTGCAGGCTCAAATAGCAGAATAGAAAATTAGCTAATAATTTAATAATAAAGATGCTTGGTTGAATTGACTTTGTCGAATTGACATTTTATCATTCATCATTTCTACCTGTCGGTAGACAGGCATCACTCATCACTAAATTTAAGATGACGGTATTCGAAAATTTACAGCAAATCATCCAAGATATTGAGGCAGCACAACCACAAGATGTGGAAGCATTAGAGCAGTTTCGAATCAAGTATCTAGGTTCTAAAAATATCATCAAGCCATTGTCCAAAGGCTTCCGAGATGTGCCAAACGAGCAAAAGAAGGAATTTGGACAATTATTGAATAAAGCAAAGCAAGATGCAGAGCAAAAATTTCAAGGCCTAAAAGATAACTTAGAAACCGCCGCTGATGAAGCAGTAGGAGATGATTTGGATTTAACCGCACCAGCAGAACCAATTGCTTTGGGTTCTAGACATCCTGTGTCTATCACCATGAATCGAATCATTGATATATTCTCTAGAATAGGTTTTGCAGTGGCAGAGGAAAGAGAAATTGAAGATGATTGGCATAACTTCACGGCGATGAATACGCCTGAAGACCACCCTGCCAGAGATATGCAGGACACCTATTATTTAAAAAACAGCACTTCGATGTTATTGAGAACCCATACTTCTTCCGTACAGGCAAGAACGATGACGACTCAACAACCACCAATAAGAATTATTGCACCAGGTCGAGTATATAGAAATGAAACCATTTCTGCTCGGTCGCATTGTCAATTCCATCAAGTGGAAGGATTGTACATTGACAAGGATGTATCTTTCGCAGATTTAAAGCAAACTCTATTATACTTTGCCGAAGAAATGTACGGCGTAGGGACAAAAATCCGTTTACGTCCTTCTTATTTCCCATTCACAGAACCAAGTGCAGAAATGGATGTTTCTTGCTTTATCTGTGATTCCAAAGGATGTAATGTTTGTAAATATACAGGTTGGGTAGAGATTTTAGGCTGTGGGATGGTTGACCCAAAAGTATTGGAGAATTGTGGGATTGACCCAGAAATTTATTCTGGATTTGCTTTTGGAATGGGGGTTGAACGACAAGCAATGATGCAATACGGAATTAACGATATTCGATTATTGTTTGAAAACGATGTACGATTTTTACAGCAGTTTCAATCTGCTTTGTAGTTTATTGCCTGTCTACCGACAGGTAGAATTATTAATAATTAATTATTTAGACTTGCCAAGTTTCTTAAACTTGGCAAGTCTATTTGTTCAAGCTGAACCTTTACACCTCTTAACCTCTACACCTTTATACCTTTCAATAAATGAAGCCAAGCATACCAAAAGGCACAAGAGATTTCACGCCAGAGCAAGTTTCTAAGAGATATTACATTTTCGATACCATCAAAAAAGTGTTTATCAAGTATGGCTATCAACCTATTGAAACGCCAGTGATGGAGAATTTGTCGACGCTGACGGGGAAATATGGAGAAGAAGGAGATAAATTGCTTTTTAAAGTCTTGAATAATGGAGATTTTTTAAAAAAAGCAGATAAGCAAGCGTTAGCAGAAAATAACTCCGTAAAATTAATTTCGTCAATTTCTAAAAGAGGAATGCGGTATGATTTAACGGTTCCATTTGCTCGCTTTGTGGTAATGCACCAAAACGAAATTTCCTTTCCTTTTAAAAGGTACCAAATTCAACCTGTTTGGAGAGCGGACCGTCCACAAAAAGGTCGATACCAAGAATTTTACCAATGTGATGTAGATGTCGTTGGGTCTGACTCTTTAATGTATGAGGCGGAGTTGGTTCAAATTTATGATGAAGTGTTTGCCACGTTAGGAATCAACGCAGAAATCAAAGTCAATAATCGAAAGATACTAGAAGGAATAGCAGAAGCCGCAGGTATTGCCGACCAGTTTATGGATATGACGATGGCGATTGATAAGTTGGATAAAATTGGTATAGAAGGCGTCCGAAAAGATTTAGCAGGAAGAGGTATTACTGAAGCTGCGATTGACAAGATAGAAACGATGTTAGGCGTCACGACGCTAGGGCCTTTAAAAGAATTATTTGCGGATAGTCCAACGGGCTTAAAAGGCATCGAAGAATTAGAAGAATTTCACAATTATTTCGATTTAAAAGCACCGACTAATGACGTTGTTTTCGATATTACTTTAGCAAGAGGTTTGAGCTATTACACGGGTTGTATTTTTGAAGTAAAATCCAAAGATGTCAAAATGGGTAGTATTGGCGGTGGCGGAAGATATGATGATTTGACGGGAAATTTTGGTTTAAAAAATGTCTCGGGTGTAGGTGTTTCTTTCGGTGCAGCCAGGATTTTCGATGTGATGGAAGAACTGGATTTATTTCCAAAAGAAAGAGGCGATAGTTTAAAATTATTGTTTGTCGCTTTTGATGACATGACACATAAACATGCTTTCGATTGCTTAAATAAAGTACGAGCTGCAGGCATCAATGCTGATTTATACCCATCACCTGCTAAGATGAAAAAGCAAATGAAATATGCCAATGATAGAAAAGCGCCTTTTGTAGCCGTTATTGGTAGTAATGAAATGGAAGCAGGAAAAGTACAGCTAAAGAATATGGAGACAGGGGACCAAAGTTTGTTAACTGTCGAAGAAATAATAGAACAATTGTTTACATGATGATTTACCATTCATCATTTACCATTCATCATTTTATCAATGCCTAGATATAAAAATCTCACTACCGTCCAAGAAGACCTTTCAAACGGTTTAATCACCTGCGAACATCTAGTAGAATATTATGTAGACCGCATCAATGCGACTAAAGACCTAAATGTTTACATAGAAGTTTTTGAAGAAGAAGCATTAGCGCAAGCCAAAGCTTTAGACGCCAAATATCAAAATGACCCAGCATCAGTTGGAAAGTTATTTGGTATGGTGATTTCTATTAAAGATGTTTTGTGTTATGCAGGTCATTCGGTAACAGCAGGTGCAAAGATTTTAGAAGGCTTTAAATCTTTATTTACGGCTACAGGTATTGAGCGATTGTTGGCAGAGGATGCGATAATCATAGGGCGAGTTAATTGTGACCAATTTGCCATGGGGTCTACGAATGAAAATTCACACTATGGGCCAACTAAAAATGGTTTAAATCCTGAAAAAATCCCTGGTGGCTCTTCGGGGGCATCTGCCGTTTCGGTACAAATAGATACTTGTTTGGTAGCATTGGGAACAGACACAGGTGGCTCGGTTAGGCAACCTGCTGCATTTTGTGGCATCCTAGGATTTAAACCAACTTATGGTCGAGTATCTCGCTATGGCTTATTGGCTTATGGTTCTTCTTTTGACCAAATTGGGGTACTCGCCAATAGTATAGAAGATATTGCATTGACGCTAGAATTAATGGCGGGTAGAGATGATTTTGATAGTACTTCTAGTAGCAAAGAAGTACCTGCTTATTCCAAAGCCAATTTTAATAAAAAAGCAAAAATCGCTTATTTTCCAACAGCGGTAGAACATAGAAGTCTAGACGCAGATGTGCGCAATCAGACTTTAAATTTAATCAAATCATTAAGAGCAGATGGGCATACCGTCGAAGGTGTAGATTTTGATTACCTCGATTATATTATTCCAGCCTATTACGTTTTGACAACAGCAGAAGCGTCTTCTAATTTATCTCGTTTTGATGGGATTCGATACGGTTACCGTAGCCCTAATGCCACCAATTTAGAAGAGACGTACACCATGTCTCGTACAGAAGGATTTAGTACCGAAGTGAAGCGTAGAATTATGTTAGGTACTTTCGTTTTGAGTGCAGGGTATTATGATGCCTATTATGGAAAAGCGCAAAAAGTAAGGCGTCTAATTTCCGAAAAAACAGCAGAGATATTTAAAGACTACGACTTTATATTAATGCCAACTGCGCCAGGTCCAGCTTGGGATATTGGTGCGGTGAATGATGACCCTGTAGCGATGTATTTAGCAGATATCTTCACGGTACAAGCAAATATGGCGGGGATTCCTGCTATCTCAATTCCACTGGGTATGTCTGATGGCATGCCGATTGGTGTGCAGTTGATGGCTAATAAATTTGAAGAAGGAAAGTTGTTAGCTTTTTCAAAGGAATTTGTGTAGTTTTTTTACTAGATAGGATTGAATCACGGATTTGACGGATAGAACGGATGCTATACGTTATGCGTTCTAGGTCGTGTTCACATTCAAATAAGGAACACGACCTAGAGCACATCAAGCAAAGAAACCGTCTAAATTCGTCAAATCCGTGATTCCATCCTCCTAGCAAAGAAAAAATCAGAACAAACTCACAAACCCAAAGTGCACCTTAGCCGCTCGAAATTCAAAAGCATCCTCCTCTAATTTCCCTAAAGCGTAACTAATACCAAAAATACCAGCCTTCGTTTCAAAAGTCATCCCTGCACCCACACCAAGAAGTTGACTAGAAAAATCATTTTCATTCGTTTGATTATCCACATAAGCCATATCTCCAAAAAGAAAAAAGTAGCTATTCTGCCCTATCAGGTAGCGATATTCCAACGTCCCTAAAACATAAGAAGTCGCAAAAATAGATTCTTCATCAAAACCACGTAATAATTGATTTCCGCCTATTCTAAACTGTTCATTTCTTAAAATGGGGTTTTCAGAAATAATAGTTGCTCCTTGAACGCTAGTTTTCAAAGTAGCACGCTTCCGAATAGAAAAATATTTATCAATCCGTCCAGATAATTGATATTGGAAAGTATTCAAATCCAGCGGGTCATAAAGGCTATTAAAATTAAAAGCGGGATTACTTTCATCGACTAAGTCTGTGATTTTATTATTTTTTTGAATGGTTTTAAATCCAGCACTTCCTTCTAATTGCAGAAACCAACCTGACCGAGGATTAAACCGATAATCCAGTTTTTCCAATTGATACCCCAAACCAAAAGCCGTGTTTCGAATATCCAAATTTTGCGGTAATTGGCGATTTCTAAGAATTGAATTTTCATCAATCGTCAATAACGCAGAGGACGTATTTTTAGAGAAAGCTTTTAAATAATTGCCCCCTTCAAATAAGTATTGCAAGCCAATATTCCAGATTAAATCTCGATACGTGGAATCTCTTTTGTATAAACCAAATTCTGCGTCTACACCCAAAGGTGTTTTTAAA
>CALJVJ010000168.1 GCA_937974625.1 uncultured Saprospiraceae bacterium | reverse complement strand
CTTAAATAACCTCATCCTTAAAACATATCAAACAAAGAAACAAAACACGTCCTATAGACACTCGACCTAGAACAAGTAACAAAAGTACGACCTACAACAATCCTGTCATCCTGTAAAAGCAAGTCCCGGAAATTGGTCCCAAAGATTCATTTTGAAATCTCTAGACGCTCTAAGCGTACGTTCTCCATAAGCGGTGATTTCAAAAATTCGTTTTCGTCTGCCTCCTCTAGTGGCCGTCGGTTCTCCCATTTCAGATTTTAAAAATCCTTTATCACTCAATCGACTCAAGGTAGAATGGACGGACCCGATAGAAACTGCCCTACCCGTCTGAGATTCAAACTCTTCGGCAATTCTAAAGGCATAGGCATCCTCCTTTAGTATGCCGACCAACAGCAATAGAACTTCTTCAAATTCGCCTAGTTTGGTTTCTTTCATTGTATTTCTTCTTTATTAGTTACTAGATTGCAGAACAAATATAAACAAAGTTTTTTATTTATTCTACAATTTAGTAAGTTGTCTGATTTTAAGGACAAGGGAGAAGTGAAATGGTTGCATTATTTATTAATTTTGGAAAATAGACATAATTCATGTAAGTTCGTCACCAAAGATAATCTTGAAGTTGTTTAAGAATTATTGATTGGGGTAGTAATATCAGATAATCGGTTCTCAAAATTGGTTTTTCATTTTAATAGCCTAGTGCCATGAGAAAAGCCTTTTGAGAATAGCTGACTTTTGTAGCCAATTAAATAGTTTTTAAACAACTTCATTGCTCAAAGATGAACAATAAAAGGATAATGCCAATAAGAACTACTTCATCACCACTTTCCTATATTCCAGTTAAGGAATTTTTTAAAAAAATATCGGCACATAATAGCCCTTATCAATGTCATTTTAGTCTAACTCCATTCTTTGAAAAAATTAAAAAAGATACTACCCGAGATTCAGACCTAGTACACTTAAAGATTAATCAATTTTTACAGGAATTAGAAAAGGAAATGGAATCCATGACAGCCGTTACTTTCTGGAAAAACAATCCTGAAAAAGTTGAATCCTTCGTTCAACTCTTTTTTCCAAATTTGTTTTTAAAAGAAAAGATAGGCTTTCTAAATGTCCCTTTTTCTGAATCTTTTTTCTATCGAACGCTCGAATTTAAAGAACTATTTGAAACAGAGCATTGGGAAATTAAAGTGCCCAATCAATTCAATTCAACACTCAATATAGCTCATTGGATATTACATTTTTTTTATGGAAAAACCTTACAATTACCTACGAGCGAAACTTTGTGCTTTAAAAATAGAAAAACAGGGTTGCAAAAATTTTATAAAGTAAAAACTATTCAAGATTTCATAAAAGCTAAAAAATTAAAACCCTTAAAAAAAATAAGTGACCAATTACACTTTGAGTTAATAAATAATTATGATGACTTAAATCTCTGGGTGCAGCATCTACCACCTGAAAACTTTGCTTTTGAGGGGTTTGTTATTGGCTTTTTTGAGGAGGTTACACAGACAGAAATTTTAAAGGCTATTAAAGAAAAAATGTTTGGTGATGATTATGAAACGGACCATTATGAACACCTCAACCAAATAGAACAATTGACTTGCTCCTTTTTAAATATGCCCGATTTGCGCTTAGGGGTATTGCGAACAAGTTGGAGTTTCTGGCAAGAGAATACCTCTTGGGCGTTACTGCGAAAATTTGATAGAGAAGTGGTATTTCCCTCCTTTGAGGATGAAAGAGGTAGTTATGGGCGTTTAATGAAGCATAAAAAAATGGTCATTGCAACAGATTTATCTAAACAGGAACATTTATGTAAAATTGAAGAAAAATTGGTAGCACTAGGCTGTAAAAGCCTTTTATTAGTTCCATTTTTTGATAAAAATCAAGTCCTGACAGGTATGGTTGAAATTGCTTCTCCTAAACCTTATGCTTTTAATCGACTGACTTATCTACAGGCGCTTCCACTTATTGAAATATTGGGAGAAGGAACCCTTAAATTTTTAGCAGATTTAGAAAATTTGGAAAGGCAGACCATGCAAGATGAATTTACGTCCATTCATCCAAGTGTTGAATGGCGTTTTCGAGAAGTTGCTTCCAAGTTATTTTGGGAACAAACCATTGAGCAACAAAAAGTAGCTATTGACCCCATCGTTTTTGAAGATTTATACCCTTTGTATGCTCAAGCAGATATTGTGAATTCTTCCACTTTACGCAATCAATCTATTCAACGGGATTTACAAGACAACTTAGCTAAAGCTTTAAAACTACTGAAAACTTGTAGAAAAAAAGTAACCTTTCAGTTGTTAGATATTTATATTCAAGAAACACATAACAGTCTACAACATCTTCAAAAAGGGCATTTTATTTCGAGTGATGAAACAAGGATGACGGAGTTAATCACCCAAGAAATCCATCCACTGTTAAAAGAGTTACAGCGGCATTTCCCAGATTTACTACAACAAAAAATTGAAGCCTATTTTAAAACCATACATGCTGACTTGAATATCGTTTATCATCATCGAAAGGCTTATGATGAAAGTGTAAGTCAATTAAATCAAATGATAGGACAGTATTTGGATGAGGCCGATAAAAAAATGCAAAAAATACTACCGCATCATTTTGAAAAATATACTACAGATGGTGTCGAGTATAACATATATCTTGGGAATTCCTTATTAAAGGAAGGTGGTTTTAGCCTATTTTTTCTAAAAAACTTTAGGTTATGGCAGTTAATTACTATGTGTGAAATTACTAGACTGGTAGCTAAGAATGGGCAATTGCTTCCTATGCCGTTACAAACTGCACAATTAATTTTTGTTTACAATAACACGCTAAGTATTCGCTTTAAAATGGAAGAAAAGCATTTTGATGTAGATGGAACCTATAATGTAAGGTATGAAATTTTGAAAAAACGAATAGACAAAGCCATTGTTAAAGATACTGGAGAACGGCTGACAATCCAGGGCAAAATTGCTATCGTTTGGTTACAAGAAAAAGACCGTCGGGAATATTTACAATATTTAACCCACTTAGATAATGAAGGCTATATTGAGGGAGAAATAGAGGCTTTGGAATTGAAAAAATTGCAAGGTGCAGAGGGTTTAAAAGCTTTGAGGTTTGAGGTTAAAATTATAAAACATTAAATTCTCTTAACGAGAGACTACTAAACCCATAATTCTACTACCTTACACCTAAATTAAAAATCAAACCATCAGCTAAATAATACCTAAATAATGGGAATCCTCAGAAGCATCCTAGGCATCTTCATCTTACTATTCATCGCCTATCTCCTCTCCAATAATCGCTCAAAAATTAGCAAGCGTGTCGTTATTGGCGCATTCTTGATTCAATTGGGATTTGCCTTTTTGACACTTTACACGGCAGTTGGAAAACAGATTTTATTATTCTTATCCAATATCGTTACAAATATATTAGCCTATACCAAAGAGGGGACAAAGTTTGTTTTTGGTGGCTTATCGACGGATAAGATGTTTGAG
>CALJVJ010000167.1 GCA_937974625.1 uncultured Saprospiraceae bacterium | reverse complement strand
ATACATCTACGTCACATATTCTTTTAAGGTTTTTAATACCTTTTTTAAACTCGGCGAATCTAGCCATAAATCTAATAAAATTAAAAGACGTTCATTTTGTATAGTAGATTGATTGATGGCTAATAATTCTCGATACAACAGCAATAGCTGTTTGGTCTGTTTGATAGGAATTGGGGGTAATTTAGCTAATAGATTGGCAATTATTTTTTCTAAAGCCTGATTATGTACAACAGAAGTATTTAATAAGTGGTCTTGTGCTAAATCGGTAAATCGTTTTAAAGGAGCAAACTCTTTATACTCTAACCTACCTAAGATTTTGCCAAATTCGTTCGCGTTTAATTGATTTAATTTAATGGCATTTTTACAAGTTTCACTTGCTTTTAGCCTTATTTTCTTATCCCCACATAACATAGATACTGCTAAAAAAAGATGAATTGGTGGTGTGTATTTCAAATGATTTTGCTCTTCTAACCAACTTATCATTTCCACTACCCTTTTTTTAGCGATTATTTCCAAAAAGGTAGGATACTTTAAATTGTCTGCTAATAATAGCATAATTAAAGGACTGGGATTATTGGGCAATAACCCTAACAATCTTTCAATGTCATTGAGGTTTGGTCGAAAAGCTTCTTTACTTCCTGGAAAATATTGGTATAAAAAATCAGGATGGCTTGCAACCTCTACTCCCTTTGGCACCTTAATCTGTAGCTCTCTGTGAATGAATGACTCGCCAACAAATTCATAATTTTGAGTCTTATGATTCCAATCTTCCACTTGGCGTTCTTCCCAAAAAACCATCCAATGGTGATTCCCTGTAAATAAGGTTGAAGGTAAAGACATCATTGGGAACCTTTCCATTTCAGCAGGTGCTTTTATGCTATTTTTTGTAATGGCAGCAACTAAAAATTCATAACTTTCAGTTGTATTCATTCCAAACGGTTGAGCGGTTTCAGTACTACTCTCGATAGCTATTGGAAAGGAAGTATTATCTATGTCTGACAATAAATAATTCATTAGCCGTAAATACCGGCCTTTCAGTTTTTTATTGGCTAATTTCAATGCTGTTGCTTGCCCTTCAAATGCCATTCTAGAAATCGCTAATTGAAGGTCAATGGTATGCGGAACAATTTGATTTTCTTGATAAAAGGCCAATTTTTCAACTAACCTCAATGGAGTAATCCAACTTGGCGAATGTGTAGGAGTAGATAATAAGGGTTGTACTTGAGCTTGATGCAAAATCGTGAGTACTTGTTCTAATAGTAATTTTATCGGGGTATAAACCTGAGAAGGGTCAAATGGATTATACCAGCGATTTAGATGTGTATGGTTTAAATCAAAGGGTATACTTTGGTCATTGATATAAAAACCTTGTTCTAAATAAGCAGTAGCTAAATCCTTTAATCCTTGACTATGCTTTGGATATCGACTTATTAATAAATCCGAAAAGTCCAATAAGAACGTTGCCAACATATTATCTAACATCCCATGATTACTCGGTAATTCATTAAAAACTAATTGGTATGCACGCCGAAACATGGGCAATAATCGACCTATATTATTCCCTTTTATTTCCTTTTGAAAAATCAATATACTGGCTAAAAATTGGTCAAAATGATAGGGTGCTTTATTATCAAAAATTGGTAAAGCTAAATTTAAAAATTGGTCAAAATTATCAATCGCTGCAATTGCATTTTGCTCCCTTAATACCTCATCACTATTCGTTTTAATGGTTTGATTATCTAGACTTTCAACTGCCTCTGGATTTAGCTCGGCTCCAAATAAATCAATCAAAATTGTCCGTGTGCTATATAATAAATTACCCTTATTTGGAAGGATTAATGCTTTTAGTTTTTGTGGATTCGTCTTTCCATATTGTTGTATAAATTTAGCTGCTTTGTGTTGAATGGATACTGTTCTGGAGCCAAAGGTATTAGTCACTATCTCACAAAGAAAAGTATGTTTTTCTGGATAACTTACCGCCATTTTCTCAATAATCCTTAAGGCATTTATTGTGATTATTTTTGTTTTACCAGTAAATAATTTATCAAAATCAATCAAGCTTTCTGCTATCTTAAAAGCAGGTAAGCCCACAATTTTTTGGATAGCTTTTAAAGCGATATTGGTCGCTTTTGTATGCAGAATGGTATAGGTATTAAACAATTCCTTTTGCACAGCTAAAAGTTCTTCTTCGGTGGGGTTTATAAAATCAAAAAGACCGACAAACCAACTTATCGCTTTTTTATTAAATACTGGATTAGTGGTGGTAGTTAAACAAGATTTTAAAAGTTGAAGTCTATCGATTTTACCTGCTTTTGTATGTTTTTCAATAGCGCCGTACCAATTGTTATTTTGTCCTTTTTGTTCGTCGGCTAATAGCAGTAGGCGTTCACAGTTATAAATTTGAGTTGGATACTGAAAAAGATACCAAAAATGCGTTTTTAACGTAGACGTTTTTAATACTAAATTTTGTGGTTGGAATTGGTATACCCATTTTTGATTCGGTGCCTCTGAATAGATTAATCGAATAAGAAGTTTTGCGATTAATAGTTCACTAGGTTGGACATATTTTTTTTTCATCATTTGCATCACCAAATCATAATTCATTGGCAATGCCCCAAAATCAAGTCTTTCTAATTTATTGATATAGTCAGAAAACCAAGTTGGACAATACCAATTTAATATTTTATCGGCTACGATTTTTGTTGCTATTATATTCTTATTCAACCATTTACAACTAGGATGCTTTAAATCAGGAATGGTCACTAGAAGCGCATAATTGAGGATTCTTTCTTGTTTGAGCGAGGCTTTTTTAGTATAAAAATGTTTGCCATTAATTAGCCTATCTTTGAGTTCTAAATAGGCTTTCGCAGTCTTACTAATTTGAGGAAGTAAGTCCTTTTTTTGAGTAGCATTTAACCTTTTTAAAAATGGAAAAATGGCTACTTCGTCATGTTTTTCGAAAATATGTATCCAGTTTTCGATTAGGTCCATTTATTTGTAGTCTCGGATAGTATTTTTTTTCAACGGCGAAATTAGGAATAATTTTACATAAAATCCATTATCAAAATGACCATCTCAAGTAATATTATAGATATTCCAAATCGTTCCATTTTTCATGGAACTGTAACTATTGAAAATGGTAAAATCAAAAGTATTCAACCCACGGAAGGTCAAAGTGACCATTTTCTACTTCCTGGATTTGTCGATGCTCATATACATATTGAAAGTTCCATGTTGGTCCCTTCTGAATTTGCTCGACTAGCCGTTTTACAGGGAACGGTCGCAACCGTTTCAGACCCCCATGAAATTGCCAATGTAATGGGGATTGAAGGCGTGGAATATATGATTAATAATGGTAAACAAGTTCCTTTTAAATTCAATTTTGGCGCCCCATCTTGTGTACCTGCTACTACTTTTGAAACCGCTGGAGCGACGATTGACGTGGAGGGTGTTAGACAATTATTAGAAAATCCAGACATCAAGTATTTGGCGGAAATGATGAATTATCCAGGAGTGTTATTTGCAGACCCTTCAGTGATGGCAAAAATAGCCATCGCCAAAGAATTGGGTAAACCCATCGATGGACATGCTCCAGGACTAAGAGGTGCAGATGCTGCTAAATATATCGCCGCAGGCATTAGTACCGACCACGAATGTTTTACCTATGAAGAAGCACTGGAAAAATTGCAGCAGGGCATGAAGATTTTAATTCGAGAAGGTAGTGCCGCTAAAAATTATGAAGCTTTACATCCACTAATTGACCAATATCCTGATAAAATTATGCTCTGCTCTGATGATAAACATCCTGACGATTTAATTGAAGGACATATCAACCAATTGGTCGCCAGAGCGATAAAAGATGGACATGATATATATAAGGTCTTACAAGTGGCTTGTATTAATCCCGTTAAGCATTACGGATTAGCTGTTGGTTTATTAGCAATTGGCGATAATGCAGATTTTATTTTGGTAAAAAACCTAACTGATTTAAAGGTCAAGGCTACTTATATTAATGGTGTTTGTGTGGCAGAAAATGGTCAAGTCAATTTCCCCAAAGTAAGCGCACCGATTATCAATAAATTTGATACTTCCTTAAAGAAGGCAACCGATTTTCAAATAGTGGCAAAATTATCCAACCAAATGACTCGGGTGATAAAAGTGATAGATAAAGAAATTGTCACGGAAAGTTTTTCTGTTTTACCGACTATAAAAGATGGACTAATTATACCTGATTTGAAAAAGGACATCCTGAAATTAACGGTCGTCAATCGATACTTTGATACTAGTCCTGCCGTTGCTTTTATTCATGGTTTTCATTTTAAGTCGGGTGCTATAGCTTCATGCGTGGGACATGATTCCCATAATATTATAGCCGTTGGGACTGATGATGCGCAATTAGCGCAAGCTGTCAATTTAATTATTGACAACAAAGGTGGGATTGCTGCCGTCCAAAACGGACA
This sequence comes from uncultured Saprospiraceae bacterium, assembly GCA_937974625.1. Taxonomy (GTDB): domain Bacteria; phylum Bacteroidota; class Bacteroidia; order Chitinophagales; family Saprospiraceae; genus JAFMDF01. The sequence goes on along the minus strand of CALJVJ010000167.1, from coordinate 6,682 downwards.
GACAATGGTTTTACCCTTACCTATTGCAGGGATTATGACCAATGCGGATGGAAGAGCAACGGCTAAAGCATATGCACAAGTCGATGAGTTTGTCAAAAAAGAAATGGGCTGTCCCTTAACTGCTCCTTTTATGACCCTTTCCTTCATGGCATTATTGGTGATTCCTGAACTTAAATTAAGTGATAAAGGCTTATTCGATGGTAAGAAATTTGAATTTGTGGTGTAAGATAGTGCCTACAACCAAATAATCGACACTTTATGATGAAGTAGAGCTAACAAAAATGTCGAATTTCTAATGTGGTAACTACTGATAATTGATTTGCGGGACTTTAGAGATTGATAGCTAGAAGAAAGAATTATATCGTTTTTTGTACGCAGTTATCCGTTGGCACAAAGTGTGGTTTTGCCAACGGATAGTAAGAGATATAGTAGATACTTAACGCCTTTACTATCAAAAATTGATTTATTTTTTAAAGTACTGTAATTTATATAATTTTTCACTTCTCAACAATGCGCTTTTAATTAAAATTAAAATATATTTTATTTTTATTTAATATGTAATCAATTCTGGCTCAGTCTTTGCAGTACACATTTTGACTTTTTGTAATCCCATGAACAACTAATCCAGCAACTAAAAAAAAGGATTACAAAATGAGCGAGTCAATACTATTATGCCATTCAAACACATCATTGTGTACAACAAGGTCTGCTTCTATGCCCTTTAATTTATTGGCTATTATTGTCCCCATTTTTCCTTCCAATTATATACCCCATTCCAAGAAAATTCTCCAGAACACTCTAAAAATAGTCTACAATATCCAATTGTTTCTTTATGCCCATACACCTTATTCAGTTGGCATAAACAAGCGAAACAGATAGGCTAAAAAATATGGATTACTTGACAATCCCTTATTTATCAAAATCATGTACACACACTCACAAATTATGCACCCATCCGTCAAGTAGTCAAAACTTTTATCCGTGTTAGGGCCAACTGTAAACCCTAGTGACCTTAACACGGATAAAAAATTATTTCTTCTCTCCCCCTTCTAGATTTTTAAATCTCTCTGTTTCCAATCAAAATTTACTAAGGCAAATCTTTCAATACTTACTTCATTTATAACCTTAACCCTCTTTTATACCAACTTTCATTTCGTCTTCTCCATCATTAAAATCCTAAAATAATTTTTTTTTGAATTTGATTTCACTACCTTGGTTCCTTAGTTTATTTAATTCAAGTTGCGGACAATTCTTAAAGAAAGAAAACCTGCCTATGCCGGCAGGCAGCTGCGTTAATTTTTGGTGCATTTTACTTGCTTCGCCGTAAAATTTCCAAAAATTGCCTTATTTCCTTACATTGTCCGCAACTTGGGTTATTTATTAAACTGCTAACGAAGTTCAAATCAAAAAATGACAGAAAATCCAACCTACAGTCAACGGTATAAGGCTTATGTACTTTTAGTCTTAACTGGAGTTTATACTTTTAATTTTATCGACCGACAGATTCTGGTTATTATTCAAGAATCTATTAAAACCGACTTAGACTTGTCAGATACCCAACTGGGTTTATTGACAGGCTTTGCCTTTGCTGTATTTTATGTAACCTTAGGCTTACCAATAGCACGATTTGCAGACAAAAGTAATCGACGTAATATTGTCGCCGTTTCTCTTGCTATTTGGAGTGGTATGACCGCAATTTCTGGAACAGTTGGTACTTACTTACAACTTTTATTGGCTAGAGTTGGAGTAGGTGTAGGAGAAGCAGGTGGAAGCCCTCCAGCGCACTCTATGATTTCTGATTATTTTCCTTCTCATCAAAGAGCAACTGCCTTATCTATTTATTCTGTAGGGATTTACATTGGTATCTTAGCTGGATATTCTATTGGTGGATGGATTGATGCAACTTATGGTTGGCGAATGGCTTTTTATGCCCTGGGTATTCCAGGTATCATCTATGCCTTATTATTATTGTTTACTGTCAAAGAACCACCTAAAGGTCATTCTGATTTGGCGGTAGCAGGTGTAAAAGAACCCGAAGAAACTTCTTTTTGGGACGTTGTAAAAACCTTACTAACAAAAAAAACCTTCCTGTTTGTGGCCATAGGTTCAGGATTCCACACCTTCGGCAATTATGGCGTCGGTAATTTTTATGCTCCTTTCTTAGCTAGAGTCCATGGTATGCCTGTTCAAGAAATTGGTTTAGCCTTGGGACTTACTACTGGTTTTGGTGGTATCATCGGTACTTTTGCAGGAGGTTTTCTAGCAGATAAATATGGCCAAAAAGACCTACGCTATTATATGTGGATTCCCATTGCTGCAGGCTTGATAAATTTGCCGTTTTCCTATTATGCTTTTTTTGGGCTTAATGTCACTTGGGTGTTGATTACTTATTTCTTCACAGCTTTATTAACTGCTTTATATCTAGGTCCTTGTATTGCGGTGACACATAATTTGGTGGATGCTAAAAAACGTGCACTTGCTTCTGCTATTTTATTTTTATTTCTAAACTTCATTGGTCTAGGATTAGGTCCTGTTGTCATTGGTTTCATTAGTGATATATTGCAACCTACGTATGGGACAGAGTCCTTAAAGTATGCTTTTACATCCACATGGCTAACGGGTACAATTGCAGTGATTTGCTATTATATGGCCTCCAAAACTTATGAAGAAGAAGCGCTAGTAAAAAAGATAGTTAAAACGGATAAGAGTAATAACACCAATGATATGGGTGCTGTCTTGAATATCGTTTTAGGTGTTTTCTTGCTTTTCATTGTAGGGTTATTTTTCTTACAAATGGGCTTGGCAGGCACAGATATACTATCAATGGCTACTTGGATTTTAGCAATTGTCGGGCTGTTTTTTGCAGGTGGTGTTTACTATACTGCAAAAGGAATAATGGAGGGAGATTGATTTTTAGTGGTAAGTGGGGAGTTATAAGTGGTGAATTTTTATAATAATTTTAACAGGAATAAGCTATTTTACCACTTTGATAAAAAATAATATAGCTGTAATTTTAGGGTGATATGACAAAGAACAAACTTAAAAACTTAAGCGAAGGCGAATTAGAAAAGGAGCATCAGAAAACACAAAGTATATTTAAAGGTGTTATTGCTGCTTTTATAATGACAATACTCATAGGCATTGCCTATTCAGGATATGCAAATGCGAAAGGCTATGAAGAATCTTATGGAATACTTCCTGCGCTGTTTATGTTATTCGCTGGCTTAATATTCGTTTTTTATTTTGAATTGTATAAAATCAAATCAGAAATCACAAAAAGAGAAAACAGTACTCAATCATGAAATTAACTCGTATAACCTTCTTATGTTTAATGTTGAATTTTGTCATTACAAATTTGACATTCGCTCAATCTTATACCTTAGCGGCTGATAGTTCGACCCATATTACGGTAACGGGTACTTCTACCCTACATGGTTGGACGGTAGCTGTCAATGAAGTAAAGGATATTCCTACTGAAATAACTATTTCCGAAGATATGACTGTTGACAGTTTCTCTTTTGGCGTGGTAGTTAATAGTATGGACGGTGGTCGTGGGGCTTCAATGAATAAAAAAATCACAGGCGCCTTAAAAGCGACAGCTCACCCAATTATTACCTTCCAACAAAATGAACCTGCTGCAATGTCGGAGATAGATGCAACTGGAAATTTCACCTTAACCTCCAAAGGTATCCTTAAGATGGTTGGTTTAGAAAAGGCAATTGAAATTGAAGTAGCTGGTCATAAAACAGCTAATGGAATCATTCTAAAAGGTAGTAAACCACTTACTTTTAGTCAATTTGATATTGAACCTCCTTCTGCAATGTTTGGACAAATCGTTTGCGGTGATGATATTGCTGTAAATTTTGAATTTAGATACACTAAATAAATGGTAAATGAGAAATGGTAAATGATGAATACTGCATTTTCCATTTAGCATTTAGCATTAATCATTAAAAAAATATGTTTAAGCACTTTTTACTATTTACATTGTTATTTTCTTTTGGGGCTTGTGCAACTACAGGTCAGAATAAAATCGCTACTACTGCTGATACTGCAAAAGCAACCGCTAAATCGGCTGCCAGTGAAATTATTGATGCAAAAATTCCTTCTACAGATGTTGGTTTCAAAATGGCTTTAGTTCCTGCTGGAAGTTTCCAAATGGGAAGCCCAGAAGGAGAAGAAAATCGAGAAGCAGATGAAGGCCCTCAGATGGAAGTAAAAGTTGAATCCTTTTATATCGGTGTACACGAAGTCACCTTTGATGAGTTCAATATTTTTAGAGAAAAGGAATTAGATTTAGCACCAGAAGGTCGGGAAGATTGGGATGCAGATGCCTTTGCTCGACCAAGTCCTCCTTATGAGGACCCAACGTTTGGGATGGGTAAAGAAGGCTTTCCTGCGGTTAGTATGACCCAATTTTCTGCTTTACAATATTGTAAATGGTTGTCTGACAAGACAGGTGACTTTTATCGTTTACCAACCGAAGCAGAATGGGAATATGCATGTAGAGCAGGTAGTACCACTACTTATTATCATGGTGATGATACCGAATTGATTAATGATTATGCTTGGCATTATGGTAATAGCTCAGAAAAATACCACAAAATTGGCAGTAAAAAACCCAATGCTTGGGGACTATACGATATGCTAGGAAATGTGTCTGAATGGACTTTAGACCAATATAAAAAGGATGCTTATGCGACTATCGCTACAGAGATGGCAGCAGAAATAAATCCTTGGATACAACCGACTCGCTTGCACCCAAGAACAGTGAGAGGTGGCAGTTGGGATGATGATAAAGAAGAACATCGTTGTGCTGCAAGGATGCGGTCTAGTAGTAAATGGAAAGAAAGAGACCCACAAATTCCAAAGAGTTTTTGGTGGAATACAGACTCTCCTTTTGTTGGTTTTAGATTGGTTAAGCCAGCTAAACAACCAACTCAAGCTGAGCGAGATGCTTTCTGGTTATTGGTTTTGGGGGATTAATTGATTACTTTGTGGTATTAAAATAAACAACACGACAACTATTCATAAACAACCGTTAATATTAAAATAACAACTTATGAAAAAGCAAAACAATTCAGGAATCAACCGTAGAGACTTTGTCAAAACCTCTGGTTTAGTAGCTGGCAGCATGATGCTCGCCCCTACCCTTGTCTCTGCCAAAGCACATATTGATGGCGCTGATACCATTAAAGTAGGGCTAATTGGCTGTGGAGGAAGAGGGACAGGCGCTATTATACAAGCACTTAGCTCTGGTCAAAATGTGAAACTCGTCGCTATGGCAGATGCCTTTAGGGACAATTTGGACAAATGTTATAAAAAGATTTATAGTGCCGAATTTCAAGATTGGTCTACGGACGAATTGAAGGATATGCGTCCGATGATTGACGTACCAGAAGAACATAAATTTGATGGTTTTGATGGCTACAAAAAAGTGATTCCACTTTGTGATGTTGTAGTAATTGCTACGCCTCCTGGATTTAGACCGATTCACTTTGAAGAAGCTATTAACCAAAATAAACATGTCTTTATGGAAAAGCCTTGTGCCGTTGATGCACCGGGTGTAAGAAGAGTATTGAAAGCAGCAGAAGAAGCGAAGAAAAAGAAATTAAATGTAGTGGTTGGTTTGCAAAGACATTACCAAAAAATCTATACAGAGTGGGTAGAAAAATTGCATAATGGTATTATTGGAGATATTACCCACTCTAGAGTTTACTGGAATAGTGCAGGCGTTTGGGTAAGACCAAGAAAAGAAGGACAAACAGAGATGGAATACCAAATGCGCAACTGGTACTATTTCAATTGGCTTTGTGGTGACCATATTACAGAGCAGCATATTCACAACTTAGATGTTGGAAACTGGGTAAAACAAGCTTATCCTGTTCGAGCAAGTGGTATGGGCGGTAGAGAAGTAAGAAATGGAAAAGACCACGGAGAGATTTTTGACCACCATTTTGTAGAATTTGAATATGCAGATGGGTCTATCATGTCTAGTCAATGCCGCCACATTAAAGGATGTACCAACCGAGTCAGTGAAGCATTTCATGGCACGAACGGTTCTGCACCTAAGCCTGGTGTAATTTTAACTAGAAGTGGTTATAAAGTAATGGATTATAACGATAAAAAAGATAAAAATCCTTATCAAGTAGAGCATGATTTGTTGTTTGAAGCTGTAGCAAAAGGGGAATACAAATATGCAGATGCAGAAAATGGCGCAAAAGCGACCATGACTTCCATCTTAGGTAGAATGGCTACTTATTCGGGGCAAACCGTTGAATGGGAGGATGCTATTAATTCTACTATTGATTTGTCTCCTGCTAAATATGATTGGAATGCTAATCCACAAGTTATGCCAGATGCGGATGGATATTATCCAATTCCTGTGCCTGGGGTGACGAAAGTGGTGTAAGCTTTTAAGCATAATATTAAGGCGGTCTTTTAAGTTAATTTCACTTAAAAGACCGCCTTTTTTTTACCTTTATTTCGTGGATAAGTCACGGCTAGGTAGTTTCTTTTCTACCTTCAATTTAATTTAGATTCCAGTTATTTTTTCTTGCTTAATCAATGCTTTTAAGTAAAAAATCTGTTTAATGAACCATAAAAAACTCCTTTCCAAAAGAGGTCAAAAAGCCCACGACACGGTCCTACGTGTTGACTTCGAGTTATTCTTTGAAGCCTC
>CALJVJ010000166.1 GCA_937974625.1 uncultured Saprospiraceae bacterium | reverse complement strand
GGGTGCATTACACAATAATGGATTTATTTCTGATGAATTTGGTGCATTCTTATCAAGTTTGACGCACCCAAGAGCACCAAATACCAATGCTGTCTTAGAAAATGTGGATGGTATTTTAGTTGCACCTTATCACGATGCAAGTTATATCTCTCCTCTACCTGATTTTTTAATTACGGGTATTACACCTCCACCATACCAAAATCAATATGCTGCGGCTAATTTTGTAGGCGCTACATTTGATAACACTACTAATGAATTGAGCCTTAATACGGTAACTACTAATTATAGCATCCCTTTCCAAATTCAAAAGGCTGCTAGTGGTGATGTTTGTGTAAATGACACCACTGCGCTTACCTTTGACGAAACGCCTACTGACGAGCTTGCTTGTAATAGCAATATTCAGTTGTCTTTAGGTTCCGATGGAACGGCTACTATTACGCCTCAAATGATTCTAGAATCTAGTCATGCTAATTATTCTGGATTTATTGTAGAGATATTGACAGGTAGTGGTGCAGGTACGAATGTTGTAGATTGCTCTTATTTGGGTACTACGGTTGAAGTAATGATAACAGCACCGGGTGCTTCTGGTAATCGTTGTTGGGGACGAGTTACAGTTGAAGACAAGTTACCTCCTATTTTGACGGTTAGAGACACCTTTATCTATTGTAACCAAGACGAAGCCCCTACTAAACTAGGTTTCCCAACAGGTGTTGACGCTTGTGGTTCTACAATTGATTATACTTATTCAGATAAAGATTCTGTCTTAACGCTTTGTGGTGGTGACCCTGCGAATCCTGATACTTTGAGAATTATTACTCGAACTTTTACAGGAAGAGACCAATTTTGGAATGCTGCGACGACGACTCAGACTATTTATGTATTGAGACCAACTTTGGATGAGGTTATTTTTCCTGATTCTTTAACGGGGGCAAATGCCTTACAATGTTCTAGCTCATCAACTTCTACAAGTGTCACAGGGAAGCCCTATTTCAGAATTGGGACAGATTCTATTCCCGTAGAAGCCATCTGCAAATACGGAATTAATATGGAGGAGAAGGTATATGATTTGGGCTGTCCTGGAAAACAGCGGATTACTCGAACTTGGTCGGTGATGGATTGGTGTAATTTAAGTTCTGGTGGTGCTATTCGTACCTATGTCCAATTAATTGACATTATTGACACGATTCCTCCAACCTTTGATTCTATTAAAGCGAGTGATATTGTGATATTAAGTACCCAGTCTCATAAATGTATGGCGACTATTCGACCTCCTGCACCAAGTAATGTACAGGATGCATGTAGTGGTACTACCTATAGAATTTTAGGCCCTTCTGGAACTATTTATAATGACCCAAAAGATTCTTTGACGAATATTCCTTTTGATACGACTATGTTGGAATACATCATTACGGATAGTTGTGGAAATGAAGCTAGAGATACGATTACTTTTATTCTTAAAGATGAAGTGTCCCCATTAGCCCTTGCGCAAGAATTGACGGTCAATTTAGTTGACGGGGAAGGGAATACTTGGGTTTATGCTTCTTCTTTTGATGCAGGGAGTTCTGATAATTGCTCTGGCTTAGATAGTATTTTGATTTCTAAAGACGGCGTTACGTTTGATGATAAACTGGCTTTTGGTTGTGCAGATGTTGGTATATTAGAATTAACCTTAAAAGTAGTAGATGAAGCGGGTAACGTTGCTATTGCAACGAGAGATATCAATATTTCAGATAACGGTGGATTCTGCGGAACGCCTGCTTGTAATTCAGGAGTTGTTATAGATACTGCTATCGTAACAGGGCCTTCAAATTGTGTAGTGGCAGATGCAGTAATAAGTATCGCGGCCATAACTAATGGCGCTAATCTTGAATATAGTGTAGATAGTGGTACTACTTATTCTACCTTGAATATATTTACTAATCAGGATACTGCGGTAAAATATATATTTGTCAGAGAAGTTGACAATCCAACTTGTGTTACACCATATACCAAAGGTCCTATTATACCAAAAGGCGGATGTGCTTCTTTTACTAGCCAAGCTGCTATCGCTGGACATATCCAAAATGAAAATGGGGAGACCGTAGAAGCAGTAAATATCGCCATTGGTGGTTACGAAATGGCTCCTGCTGTCACTGGAGTTGATGGTAATTTTATGTTTGAAGAAATTCCACTAGAAGGAGATTATATGATTACCCCTGAAAAGGATATGAATCATGGGAATGGAATCACCACTTTTGATATTGTGTTGTTAAGCAAGCATGTGCTAGGATTGAAAAAATTAGATTCACCTTATAAGATGATTGCTGCGGATATCAACCATTCTGGAACTATCTCCGCCTACGATATGGTCTTATTAAGACAGGTTATTTTAGGGATGAAAACTGACTTTCCTAATAATACTTCTTGGAGATTCATCGATGCAAATTATGAATTTTTATACCCAGAGAATCCTTTTGATGAAAATTATCCGGAGGTTTATGAAATAAAAGATTTATCTGCCGATATGATGTCTTTGGATTTTATTGCCGTCAAGATTGGAGATTTAAATAATACAGCTGCTGTTAATCAATTGCAAACAACAGAAAGTAGAAATACGAACAAATCTTTGAATATTCAAATTGCAGAGCAAGTGAAAAAAGCAGGGGAGACTATTACGGTTGATTTTAAAGCCAGTAACTTCCAATCTATTTTAGGCTATCAATTTACTCTTGATTTTGATGGGAATGACTTAGCATTTGAACAAATAAAAATGGGCAATCAGACTAGTTTTGAAAATTTCAACTTGTCTATGATTCAAAGAGGTATTATTACTACTAGTTGGAATGAGTCTGAAGCTGTCAATTTAGCTAATGATGAAGTGCTATTCAGCATTGTATTCAAAGCTAAAAACGATGTGCGAATTAGTGAGGCAGTAAAAATAAGTTCTGATATAACTGCTGCAGAAGCTTATACTGGTACAGAGGAGGTGATTAATGTTCACTTAGAAGTGTTCAAGCCTTTCAAAACGACAGATGGATTTAAGTTATTTCAAAATGTACCAAATCCTTTTACTGGAGAAACCATCATTGGATTTGAATTGCCAACTGCTTCTGCAACTACTTTGACCATCTTTGATATGTCAGGTAAAATGGTAAAAGTGCAAAAAGGAACACATCCTAAAGGATATAACCAAATCTTATTAAATGGTAAAGCTTTTGATGAACATGGAATGTTTTACTACCAATTAGAAACGAATCAAGGAATTGAGACGAAGAAGATGATTTTGTTGAAAAGGTAAAAACGACAAAAGATAAGGGAGTAGGTACTATTTTTCCTACTCCCTAAACTCCGCGTTTTTCAACTTCTCTGCACAGTGAGGCTGTGCTGCTTGAAAAAACAAAGCGGAAGTTGTTTTTGTCAAGACCAAGTGTGTGTGATTATATGTTATTGAAGGTTATTAGAGGTTAGCAATAACCACTAATAACTTTTGATAACCTTTATAAATTTTAGAAAACTAAAAAATCAAAAAATCAAAAAAAACAATTGCGCTTTTAATTACTATATCTAGCAATCCAAACCAAAGTATTTTAGCCAAAAAAAAAGCTAAGTAGAAAGGTTCGTTCTATTAAGACGCCTTTTCTCAATTTAGATTATCAGTTTTGATGATCTAATTAAAAAATTAATGGTAATAAAAAGTGTATTTACATACCGATTCGGCCTTAGGCTGGGTCGGTTTTTTTATTTTTCAATGGTTTTTAGCTGCTTAAAACTCTGGGAATAGAAATCTACTTTCAAGGATAAAAAATATTTAAAATTAATTTATAACCTTAAAGTGCTGATTATTAATTATTTATAAGTTATTAAAAAATATAATAACAAATAAAAACGAACATATTAAAAATTGGCACAATATTTACAAGTAAGTCAGTATAGTTCTTTACATTATTACTTTTTATTATATATAAGCACTTGATGCTATTTCGTTTGAATCATTTCATTCATTAATAATAAAAAAAGCCTAGTTTTAAAACATATTAATTTTTGGCATAATATTTGAAAAACTATAATATGTAATCGGTTGATTACAAAGATGATTAATAAACGTGCAGGTTTCTAATTATCTAAATTCTATCCCTACTACCGGCCTTTTATAATAAGGCAGCAAACAGCTAAAAAGCTGTACACACCCAGAAGTTAGCCATTGGCAATAACAAGATGGAGCAAGACTTTTAAGTTGCGCTCAAAAAATTAATCATCTTAGTTATCTCGCCAAATCCGGCTAAACTAATCTCACACAAACAATAAAGTATACCTTTTTTAGGAAGGTGAAATGATAGCATTAATTTGCCTTTTCACTATTCCAAATATATTTCCTAGGTGAAGGTTTCATTGTCCTTTTTCTTTATGAAATTGATATTGACCTTGACCAAACCGATTCAAGTAGTCCTTATGAGTCATAATACACTTATGACTTAAGATTTAAGTATTGTATTTTAAACCGAAACACACACACACTTTGAAACACTAAGTTATTTCGTCATTGGTCATTAGTCATAGGTTTTTAGTCAACTATTAACCCATGAGAACTGACCAATGACAACTGACTACTTAACTAACTCAAAACCAATGAAGTACTAAAGATTAAATTAACTGGGTGCATGATGAAAGTGTTGGGGTATCTGCCGAATCTATTTTAAGGAAGATTAAAAGAACCTAAGCTTGATTATCCCAACACTCTTTTTTACTCAGCAAACCAGTTAAAATTACATAGTAAGCACCGACAGTTAATTGAAATTAGAGATTTAAGACCTGAGAAACTATTGTGAGATAACAATTTGTTTTTCCAACCCTACTACAATATTATTTGATTTTACTTTCCGCAAAGAGGGAGTTAATTATTGACTAGAGACTAGTGATGATATGCTACAGATTTGCCATTTCTTAAAATGACGAATGATTCAAGACATAAATCCTTAACTATTTAATTTGATGTCTTTTACCATTAGTATTCCCATTCAACGGGCGTTTCACCAAAAAAAATGATTCCTCGAATCGTTTTATCTGGCTCATTTTAAGAACTGGTTAAATTATTAAGGTTTTGGTGATGGGAGTTGAACGGTACTTTATAGGATTGATACCGTTCAACCCTCCATCTTTTTATAAGCATTAGAGGAATTTTACGATGTAAAATGTTGATAATTAATTACTTATGATTTTGGGTCTGACCAAAATAGGATTTTGATAGAATACTTTACGAGATGATTGATTGATTTTACCTATTATCGTTTACAAGACCCCACTTTCCAATACCATCATACTAAATTATAATAATAGATTTTCTATTAGTTCCAACTTCTGATAAGCAATTGCTTTCTTGGTTCCTACTAATGGTTAATTGATATAACAATATTCTTGGTTGGCTATCTGACTTTATTATTACTTCGGTAATAGGCATCATTCCTATGCTTTAAAGGGAGTCAGATAAAAGACCAATGTTTTTTTTATTGATTTTCGAGTTATGTTTGGCTGTCAAAAGTGACAGAACATGGCTCTTAAATTAAAATTTAATAACCACTTTTTTAAATTTTGTTAAACCATAATTAACACACTTATGAAGCACACAAATTTTATTCCCATTGATTTGTATTCACCTTGGAAAGACGCGTCGCATTCGACAGTCCAATTCCAAAAGAAAAACGCTAGCTGGCTTTTATACAGCTTGATGTTTTTAATGAGTTGTATGGCAAATTTTGCTTTTGCCAGTGAATACAGCGAAAGCAATTCTTTTGCAACTGAAACGACTACTAGTATTGAAGAATCTACTACTTTGTTAAATTTTGACAGCCCTACTTCTAATCTACCTTTGACTGGGTCAGGTATTGCTTGTAATAGCCATATCTATGTGTCTTTAGGTGATGACTGTAAAGCAGGACTTACACCTGATATGATTTTAGAAGGTGTCGCTGATGCGGATTTGACAAAATTTATAGTAAATATTATAGATGGACCTAATTCAGGAATGGATACGGTGACTTTAGCGGATTTGAATGACCGAATTCGGGTGGAAGTAATCGACACTTCTATCACACCGAATAACAAATGTTGGGGATATGTGACGGTAGAGGACAAAATAGCACCAATTTTAATGTGCTCTGATACGACTATTTTATGTAATACTTCTACTGATCCAGCTGTAATTGGTGGACAACCATCAACTTCTGATGCTTGTGCAGGCGGAGTTACTTTTACTTACTCTGATGTTACTGAAAGCTTTAGTTGTTTAGTTGGAACAGGAACAACTCCTGATACGATTAGCAGAATTACCAGAACTTGGCAAGGAACAGATGCCAGCGGAAATAGCAGTACTTGTACACAGACGATTCATGTAGTGAAACCACAATTGTCTTTATCTAATATAATTTGGCCTGCGGATACGGTATTGTATTGTGGAGATAATCCTTCTACTGAACCTTCTTCAACTGGGTTCCCTCAGGTAATGTACAATGGAGAAACTGTAAGCATCGACCAATTTTGCCTTTTTGGCTTAAATTATACAGACCAAGAATTTACAACAAGTAATTGTGTAGGTACTAGAAAAATATTGAGAACATGGACAATTTTTGATTGGTGTAGACCAAATATGGTATTGACAAATGCCATTTCTCCTGGTGCACAATTAGTTAAAATAGAAGATACGGTTGGACCTGAAATTACTGATTTACCTGTTGTTACTGAAATTCAAGTTTCTTTTCCTGATTTAAATGCATGTGCTGCTACAATTACTGTTCCACCAGTAGTTGTGAATGATGCATGTTCACCGACTGATAGTATTCATGTAAAAGTTCAAGTAGGAAATACTACTATAAATACTAATGGTGGTACACTTACAAACGTACCTTTTGGACCTCAAATGGTTATTTACACAGCGACAGATGATTGTGGTAATTTCACACAAGATACAGTTTTGATTACGATTAATGACAATATTGCGCCAACCGTAATTTGTAAAGAAAATATTGTAGTAGCTTTAACACAGAGTGGTACTGCTCAAGTTTTAGCACAAGCTTTTGATAACGGAAGTTATGATAACTGTTCATTAGATAGTATTAGAGTAAGAAGAATGGATTCTTGTGGGGTAGTAATGGATTTACCTTTTGAGAGATTTGTTGAATTCCAATGTTGTGATGTTGGAAGAGAGGTGATGGTTCAATTATCCGCATGGGATACAGTAGGAAATACAAATAGTTGTATGGTGAGAGTTCAAGTGCAAGATAAAGTTGCACCTGTTATCACTTGCCCACCAAATGATACTGTTGACTGTGATGTGGATTTAACTGACTTATCAATCTTCGGACCTGCAACCGTTTCAGGCGGTTCTTGTAATGCGACCTCTCTTGACCTTGTAGAAACTAGAAATCTTGACAACTGTGGTGTAGGATCCATCACTAGAACTTGGACTGTACCGAATACAACAATCTCTTGTACACAAACGATTACTGTAAACTTAGTACCTAGCCCATCTTTTAATGTTACTCGTATACCTGACTCACTTATTTATGTACAATGCTCTGACGGAATTGATATTGAAAACTTAGGACAAGATAGTTTACAAGTTGAAAGTTCTGGATGTCAATTACTAGCGGTTAATTATAGCCAGCAAGTTTTTAATACAGATGGAGAATGTAAAGAAGTATTGAGAAGATGGCAAGTAATTGATTGGTGTCAAAACCCACAAGCTAATCCATTATTACCTGGATATGAAGAATATACACAGATTGTTAAGTTAATTGATAATACATCACCTGAATTTACTAATATATTAGATACGATGATTATCAATGCAGACCATACTGAATGTAATGCTACCGTAGTTTTACCGACTTTTTTAGCTAGTGACCCTTGTGGTTCTACTCCTGATATTTCAATTAGTGGTATTATTGCTAACTCTGAAGGCGGTAATGATACGTTAACGAATGCAGAAGGTGGAACAGTATTGTTAGGTGTACCTGTTGGAACTTATACCATATTTTATACAGCATCAGATGGCTGTAATAATAGTACAACGACTCCTTTAGTAATTGTTGTAAGAGACATCGAAGGACCGACTATTTTCTGTGATGACTTAGTAACTACTTTGACTTTGAACGGTGATGCACCTGTAGATAGCGAGAGTAGAGGTTGGGTGACCGTATGGGCTTCTGATTTTAACTGTAAGATTAGCGATTGTAACCCTGATGGAATTGTACAGACTTTAAGATTCCCTTCTTTGGGTATCGGTCAATCATCTCCTCCAGCAGATACTACTTTCGGATGGCCTTTCAACTGTGGAACCTCTGGAGAGCAAGTTGGAGATCTTTGGGTAAGAGATGGTTCTGGTAACTGGGATTACGTTAGAGTAACGGTGAATATTCAAGATAATATGGAGGTTTGCCCGGATGGCTTACTTCCTAGTAGAGTAGGAATGGTTTCTGGTACTATCCAGAATGAAGTGGGTGATAAAGTAGAGGAAGTTACGGTTAATGTTGGTGGCTATAATATGGCGCCTGAAGTTACTGGAATAGATGGAAACTACGAATTTGAATTACCTATGGAGAGTAACTATACTGTAGCTCCTGAGAAAAATATGGAACCATTAAATGGTGTATCTACTTTTGACCTTGTATTGATTAGCAAGCATATTTTAGGATTGAATAAATTAGATTCTCCTTACAAGCATATTGCAGCGGATGTTAACCGTTCTGGAACTATTACCGCTTATGATTTAGTTCAATTGAGACAGTTGATTTTGAATGTTAAAACGGAGTTTTCGAATAATGATTCTTGGAGATTTGTTGATGCAAACTACAACTTTATTACAGATAACCCTGCAGCTGAATCTTTCTCTGAAATAGCTAGTATTGGCAACTTAGGAGATAATGTAGAAGCGCACTTTATTGCAGTCAAAATTGGAGATGTCAATGTTACAGCTGTTGCAAATCGAGGTTTAGTAAGTTCTGAGTCTAGAACGAATGGCACGATTGCACTTACCACTGAAGAGTATACTTTTGAAGAAGGAACTACCTTTAGTGCTGATTTCAAACTTGCTGACTTAGCAACTGTTGAAGGATATCAATTTACAATGAACTTAGACTTATCTAAAGTAGAAATTATTGATATCGAAGAAGGAGTTGCAAAAGATGCTAACTTCGGAACTACAATGATGAACCGTGGTATCTTAACTACTAGTTGGAACCAAGGTGCTGACGTTGCACAGAATGAAGAAAGAATGTTTAGTGTCGTATTAAAAGCTAAAGAAGCTGGTAAATTAAGTGAAGTAGTCAATATTACTTCGGATTTGACCCAAGCGGAAGCTTACAATACAGATGGTGACTTACTAAATATTGCGCTTGCTTTTAATGATAATGTTACAGTTGATAATGAATTTACTTTGTATAACAACAAACCGAATCCATTTAAAGAGCAGACAATCGTTAGCTTCGATTTGCCAAAAGCTGGTAATGCTAGATTGACTATCTTTGATTTCTCTGGTAGAATTGTGAAAGCAATCAACAAAGAATTTGGAGCCGGATATAATGAAATACATGTTGATAAAGGAATTTTAAAAGGAAGTGGCATTTATTTCTATCAGTTAGAAACAGCTACTCATACTGCTAAGAAGAAAATGATTTTAATTGACTAAAATCATTAATATATACACGATTTAATTCGTAAAAAAAAAATCCCTCTTTGGCTTAATTGCTGAAGGGGGATTTTTTATTTTATGGTAAGATTTTATACTTCTATCCCTCTTTTTTTACGGTTTAACAATATTTTTATTTTTTTTTATGAGATATTTTAAACAATAAAAGCACTAGAAATCGCTAAGTGTATTGCAAGTATGTAAAAAATATATTCATATATGTTTTTTTATATAAAAAAATACCACTTTTAGGGTATGAAATGAACGATGCCCGTGTTGTATATTTGTTACGTAAACCAAAAAAACAACCCCATTTTTTAACCATAAAAAAAACGAATGATTTAAATTTTTACTTAAACTTAAGTAGAAATCTCCCCCCATCATACTGCCCTGCATTATGATATTTCTTCAGAGTTTCATGCCAAACTTCTACCATTGAGTTATCGAAGAGCTACTCTGAACACACCTTCATATCTCAATTGAGTTACCAACAGAATCGAGTTCCGTCAGACAAATTTCCTTCTTCCTTTATCTTTAAGGATATTGTAAACCTATTCTTAATATTTAGGAAAAAGGCTTCCCATAACACTTTACACGTACTATTTTGTAATACTTAATTATTGGATATTAGACCTGATAATCAGGTACTTATATACTCACATTTTTGTTTTGTAAACCTATAAAATTGAACACATGAAAAGATCGAATTTTACTTCGTACTTATTGCGAGGTTGCGTCACCATGTCCTTGGTATTGTTTATGCTCGCTCTGAGTACATCTGTGCAAGCACAGCATTGTACTATAGCTTGTAACGACAATATTCAAGTTTCTTTGGGAAATGATTGTCGGGCTAAAATTACCTACGACATGATTCTGGAGGATGCTGACAACTCTAGCACCTGCTCGCCGAATGGCAGACAAGCTTTTATTATCCAAGTTTTAGATCACAAAGACAAGGTCATAGCTGAAACAGGTTCTGACAAGGACTACGTTACTTGTGAAGATGTTGCAGCTAATGGCAGTAACACTTTCCGAGTGAAAGCTAAGCATTGGGCTACTGGTAACAACTGTTGGGGGACCATTACAGTTGAAGACAAAATTAAGCCTGAAATTGAATGCTTAGATGTTGAATTGTGGTGTAACCAACCATTTACGCCTGAATTCATCGAATGTCACGTAGGTGAATTTTTTGGCTACCCAAGAGTTCATGACAACTGTGATGAATTAAGAAACCCTGTTTTTTGCCCAAATTTAAATGGCGTAACTTGTGGGGAGGTTATTCTTACTTACAAGGATGAAATTCTAGATATCGAATGCGTTGATTACTATTACTCAGGTTATAGTGGCGTTATCAAGCGTTCTTGGTATGCTGTTGATGCTTCGGGTAATGAAACACATTGTACCCAAACCATCAAATTGAAGCGTGCTAGAATTTCTGACATTGATTTGAAAGCTTCTCTTCCTAACTACACTGGCCTTCCTGGTGACAAAGATGCTATTCTTTCTAAGAAAAGTAACAGTTGTAACCCTAATACACTTCCAGGATTAATCATTGATGGCGAATGCCCAGATGGTGAAGGAAATGATGTGGGGGAATACTCTCGCCCTGGTTATGGTGGCATGACTGGTGAGCCTACAGGCTTCCCAATGCTTCACGGTATTCCTGTAACAAAATATAAGGCTGATGGTTCTGGTTTAAATATCGGCTACCAGTACCCTTGGGATTCTTATGGATTCTGTGAAATTAATGTAGAGTATAAGGACCACGTTATTCCAGTATGTGTTGGTTCTTACAAAATTCTTCGTACTTGGAAATTAGTTGATTGGTGTACTAACGAAATAGTTGAGCATACTCAAATTATTAAAGTGCTTGATAAGGAGGCTACCATTGACGGCCCTGAAGATATTGCTTTAATTACGAATACCAATACTAAAGTTTGTGAAGCGGATTTCCGTATTCCTGATGGTAAGATTTGGGAAGCTTGTGGGGAAGTAGCTGCAGCTTATGTATCTATTACTGGATACAGATATGTTCAACATCCATATGGTAGTTGGGCGGAAGAAGAGTATAAAGTTTTACATAAAGAAGAAGGGCGTATTGTAGGTCCTGCTACTGGAGACCCTGTGATAGTTGATTTTGGTTATACCAAATTAGCTGGCCCAAGATGTGATCAAGATTATGCTAAATATGTAGTTCACTATGAATATATTGACCATTGTGGTAATACTGCTGATTATTATTATAATGTAACAGTTGAGGATAAGACTGCTCCAACTCCTGTTTGTGATGAAATTACTCAAGTAACGGTTGATAGAGAATGTGAAGCGCACATTTTTGCTGAAACTTTTGATGATGGTTCTCATGATGCTTGTAGCGAGGAATTAACTTTCTTAGCTAGAAGAATGGGGTCAGGAGACGACTTTAAGCCTCACGTAGTTTTCAACGAAGAAGATGTTTGGAAATCTGCTGAAGGGACTCCTTGTTTAGTTGAATTACAAGTAACGGATTGTCATGGTAATTCTAATATCTGCATGGTTCAAGTATTTGTTGATGATAAAGAAGCTCCAGTTGTAAGAGTTCAAGACAAGACTATTTGTTGTTCTTTATTAGATAATAACGGTGTCATTCCTGAAGATAAAATCCCTGCTCCAGTAATCACAGATAACTGTCCTGGTTATACTTATGAAAGAGAAGTTTCTGATTGGAGAAATGAGTGTTATATTGGTACTGTAACTTATACTTACGTGGCTACTGATAGACATGGAAATGTTTCTCATGCGGTGGAGCAAGTGATTACTGTTGAAGATTGTACGCCTCTTGAGGTTATCTTCCCAGAAGATTATAATGCAGTTTGTACGGCTACTGATGGTAGTGGATTTGGTGGCGATTTAGACCCATCCGTTACTGGAAAACCTATCTTTATTGGTGATGACTGTGAGTTAGTTGCAGTAAGTTATGAAGATGAAATTTTAAGGATTTCTGACAATGCTTGTTTCAAGATTGCAAGATATTGGAGAGTAATCGATTGGTGTGCTTATGATCCTAATCACCCATCTGAGGAAGCCTACTTTGAGTACGTACAATTTATTAAAGTATTGGACCAAGTAGCTCCTGAGTTAACAGTTCCTTCTGATGAAAAAGTTTGTATTGATGGAACTGATGATTGTAAGACAACAGTAAATGTTGGTACGCCTCATGTTACCGACTGTACTCCTGATGTAAGAGTAAGAGCGGAATGGTCTTATATTGCTGATGATTGGTACTGTGGTTCTTCTACTTCTGGTGTTGTGGGTGATGCTTCTGGCGGATTCGTAACGCCTGCTTTCTATCCTGGTGTTTTAACAGTTACCTTCATCGCTGATGATGGCTGTAATAACACAACTAAGAAAGAAGTAGTTTATACCATCGTTGATTGTAAATTACCTACTCCATATTGTAGAGACGGAATCAGAATCGAGAACATGCCTTCTACTGGACAAGTAGTTATTTGGGCTTCTGACCTTGATTTAGGTAGTTTCGATAACTGTGACGGTTGTGCGAATGGTGGTGTAACCGTATCTTTCTCTCCTGATGTTGATGATGTTAGTAGAACCTTCACTTGTTCTACTTTAGGTACTCAACAAGTAGAATTATGGGTAACTGACCATGCTGGTAACCAAGACTTCTGCCGAACTTTCGTAATGGTTCAAGACAACCAAGGTGGATGTGCAGGTGGTGGACCTAATGTTGGTGGAATGGCTGCAGTAGCAGGTAAAGTCGCTAATACTAATGGGGAGTTAATAGAAAATGTAACGGTATCTGTAAATGGTAGCTCTGCTGCTATGCCTACTCCTGAAGTAACTGGTGCTGCTGGTAACTACGGCTTCGAATTAAGTATGGGTGGTGATTATACCATTACGCCTGTTAAAGATATGAACCCATTAAACGGGGTTTCTACTTATGATTTAGTATTATTACGTAAGCATGTCTTAGGTACAGAAGTTCTTGACAATCCTTACAACTTAATTGCTGCGGATGTTAATAAATCTGGTTCTATTACGACTTTTGATATGGTTGAATTACGTAAGGTTATCTTACAAGTAGTTCCTACTTTCGAAGACAATGAGTCTTGGAGATTTGTAGACGCTAACTATCAATTCACTACTGCTAATCCATTGTCTGAAAACTTCTCTGAAGTTTATAATATCAACAACTTAGCTAGCAATATGGACATTGACTTCGTTGCTATTAAGATTGGTGACTTAAATGGAACTGCTACGCCTAACTCTTTAGTTGGTGCTGAGTCTCGTTCTGCTGGAACTATGACTATCAACACGACCGATAGATTAGTACAAGCTGGTGAAACAGTAACGGTAGCGTTTGCTGCGGATATGGCGAATACTGCTGGCTACCAGTTCACTTTAGACTTCAATGGTCTTGAAATGGTGGAGCTAGTAGAAGGTGTTGCTAAGAAGGAGAACTTCAATACAAACTTAGCAGAGAGAGGGGTCTTAATGACTTCTTTTGATGGTGTTGCGACTGACGGTAATCTATTTGAGGTTACTTTCAAAGCGAATACTACTGCTCAATTAAGTGAGTTATTAAGCGTTAATTCTAAGTATACTGCTGCTGAAGCTTACACAAATACTGGTGAGGTCTTAAATGTAGCTTTAAACTTTGATGCAACTACTGTAAGTGCTGATTTTGAATTATCTCAGAATACGCCAAACCCATTCACTGGTGAAACGATTATCCGTTTCAACCTACCAGAAGCTGGTATGGCAACATTGAAGGTGATGGATGTTCAAGGTAAAGTCTTGATTTCTAAGAGTGGTGATTTCGCAAAAGGTGCACACCAATTCGAGATTAATGCTAAGCAATTGAATACTACTGGTGTACTTTACTACCAGTTAGAATCTACTGATAATGTAGCTACTAAGAAAATGATTGTTTTGGACTAATCTCCAGCTCAATAATTTCTATAGCTTTCTGTACTTATATTTTGTAAACTTATATGACTGTTGATTCAACTTTACTATAGGTTTACAGAGGATACAGTTTTAGGGATGTTCTCTCTTCCTTTTTGGAAGGGGGACTCCCTTTTTTTATGCCTATTTGGCTCCTGTTGAATTTTTGAAGTTGAATTTTTGAAGTTACAAGCACCTCAACATGAAAAGTCAATTACAACTTCAATTTTAAAAGTTAATCACAGCTTCAATTTTAAAAAAAAGTAGGACTTTTAGCCCCTTTAAAATATTTCTACAACCATTAAAAATCTCCATCATATCTAATTCCTTCTCCTTCAATCTACTATTAATTATCAAAAAAGACTTACCATTTACTTATATATTTTTATTTGACAAATTCATTTTATTTATTTATGTTGCAATTAATTAGAACACCCCCTGCTATATTTCCCCCTTTTATTTACTAAAATTCCCCTATATTTTAGCAAATTTTAGAATTGACTATTTTCCTTTTTTGCAATGTAAAATTAATGGAAGGTCATTGTCATTTTATTAAGCATATTTTCATAAAGCTTCTTTTATTACAAACCTACAGAAACAAATACTTCACCTGAGATAATCTATTTAATTAACAAGTAATTACTTGTTACTAATTAGGTTTGTCTTAATAGAATTATCACTACCTACTCACATTGATTTACAAAACAACAAATTACTCATTTTGTGTATGCACAAAATTGAGCAGCTAACTTTTTGTTAATTTATGATACTTATGCCCGTTAATAATGCTACTAGTGCCTTAGACTGGAAAAGACTTTTGAGCTTTTTATGCTTAATCTTGTGTTTTGCATCTGCCACTTATGGACAATGCTCTATGTCATGTGACGATGAAATTCAAGTTTCGCTTAACCAAAATTGCGAAGCGGAAATTACTTATCGGATGATTTTAAGAGATCCGGATAATTCGGATATCTGTAGTCCAAATGGACCTTCGGCCTATAAAGTAGTGGTGATGGATGAGGATGGAGTGGAAATTCCTTCAAGTCCTATCATTACTTGTGAATATACGGGCAGAACATTACTAGTGAAGGTAAAGCATTGGTATTCCGGAAATAGTTGCTGGTCGAAAGTGGTAGTGGAGGATAAAAATGCCCCTACTTTAACTTGTTCGCCTGTTACTTTATCCTGTAGCCAAGACCTAGCACCGACTTCTGAAGGTGGTGATGCGCCTCTGCCTAATATGGTAGATGGTTGTGCTGCAGTTTGTCAATCACTTTCTTTAACTTATGTGGATACCGATACCACCTATTTTAATTGCGAAGACGGAACGGTAGAGGATGGGGTACTAATTACTATTAATAGAACTTGGACAGCTTGTGACAATTTAGGGAATTGCAGAACCTGTATTCAACCTATTAGCATAAAGATTCCAAGTTTTTTAGACATAAATTTTCCTAAGGATTTGGTTGGAGAAGACGCTTTGTCTTGTGGGGAATGTGACCCTACAAATTTAGCATGTACAGGAGAACCTATCCTTCAACATCAAGCATTAGAGCAGTCAATATGCCATATAACTTTTGAATATAAAGACGTTAGCACAAATACCGAATGTGAGGGTACTCGCACAATTAATCGAGCGTGGGCAATCCAGAATACATGCACAGGAGAAACACACAACTACACGCAGCTAATTGAAATTGTGGACCAAACACCACCCATTATTAACTGCGTAGGCGGCAACACTACTGTTGTCGCTACACCTAATTTAACTCCTTTTTCTTGTTTATCAACCATTACCATTCCTTCCGCTGAGGTGACAGACGATTGTTCTGCTGTAGCAGCTATAGAAATGGTTACTAAAGTTTACAGAATTGATAGTTTAGGTCGAAGATTCGTAGTTGAACGAGTAGATGGTGCTAATGGTGGCTTTGACTTGACTGTTGAATATGGAACTTATGAAGTGTATTATCAAGCGACCGATGATTGTGGTAATGTTAGTAATAATTTAGACAATGCTTGTATTATAGAAATTAAAGATGAGGTGCCGCCTACTCCTATGTGTAAGTCGTTAACTAAATTGACCCTTGATAGTGAAGGCGATGGAATCATTTACGCGGAATCTTTTGATGGTGGTAGTTATGATAATTGTTGTCTTGAAAGTATCCAAGTCCGCAAACTAGATGATACCTCTAGTGAATTAATGGATTATGTTACTTTTAGTTGTGATGATGCAGCAGCTGGCCCAGTTATGGTGCTTTTAGAGATTGTGGATTGTAATGGCAATACCGCTAATTGTACGGTAGAAGTTATAATTGAGCATGGTACACCGCCAACTATTACAAGTTGCGCTGATAATATTACCGTGTCTTGCAGTACTGATTTATCTTTGGAAGATATAAGAACTACCTTATTATCACCTCCTATTTTTGACAATGATTGTTCAAGCGGAGTTCGCACGAACGCTGTTTTGAAACAAGATTATAGAAATGAATGTGGTATTGGTGCCGTCATTTTTGATTGGCAAATATTAGATGGAACGAGCAGTATTGTTGCTACTTGTGAGCAATTAGTTGCCTTTGTAGATGATACACCGCTTTCTATTACTTTCCCTGAAGATTTTGTAATTTCCTCTTGTGTCACTAGTTTGGAGGAACTTCCTACTGCTAGAACAGGGGAGCCAACTATTATAGGAAGGGATTGCGAAGTGGTAGAGGTTTTATTTACGGATGCGACTATAGGTACTGACCTTTCTTGTCTGACGGTCCAAAGAACTTGGACAGTGACTAATATTTGTGATGAAAATGGTACTATCGAACATCTACAGACCATTAGTATTCAAGATGTCGAAGCGCCAATTATCGACTGTAATGAGGAGCCGATTGACATTTGTTTAGATGAAGGCGCTTGTTCAACCTCATTTGAAGTGACAGCTGTGTCGGTTTCGGATTGTAGTAGTGAGACCACAGTAAGAGCGGATTGGACATTTACGCCACATAATCAATGCACAGGAGCAGTACAGACTGGGACGGTGATGATTGCTCAATTTGGGTTTATTACGCCTGAATTTGGACCAGGACAGCTTAGTGTTACTTTTTACGCAATCGATGCTTGTGGAAATGAGTCTAGCTGTGATAGAGCTTACAATATCAAAGATTGTGAAGCACCTGAGGTTATTTGTTTACCCGGTATTACCCTCAATCTAGATGCAGCTGGTATGGTTGAAGTTTGGGCGAATGATTTTCATCAAGAAATTATAGACAATTGTGAAGATTGTGAAAACTACGAATATATTTTCTCTTTTGCTCAAGATACTATTGAGGATGTAAGGTTTTATGATTGCGATGATTTAGGTGTCAAAACCGCTCAAGTTTGGGTGATGGATGCTTTTGGTAATCAAAGTTATTGCCCGGTATCTTTTGTTATCAAAGGAGCAGGAGTGTGTGCCGATTTAGGAAAAGATACGTCAGCTGTTAATGCGCCTGTAACTATGGCAGCAGTAGCTGGTCAAATATTCTTAGAAGATGGCGAAGCAGTAGAAGGCGTAGCAGTAACTGCTGAAAATAATTTATCAGAAATGATGGATAGGTATACGACGGATGAAGGAGGGGCTTATGCCTTTGAATTTCAACGAAGTGTTAATCTAGTCATTAACCCTGCTAAAAATGATGATATCCTAAATGGGGTAACAACTTATGATATTTTGCAATTGAGAAGACATATTCTTGGTGTCGAAGAATTAGATTCTCCTTATAAAATGATTGCGGCAGATATTAACCATAATAATTCGATTACTACGGGAGATATTGTGGCATTGCGAAGAGTGATACTTCAACATGATGACGAATTTAAGCATAATACTTCTTGGCGATTCATCAAAGCGGACCATGTATTCTCCGATTCAGCAAATCCATTTGTGGACGAAATGCCTGAATATGCAGTAATACCTGAATTGCTCAATGAGATGAATATCGATTTTGTGGCTATAAAAGTTGGAGATTTGAATGGCAATGCTTCTGGTAATTATGTCGCTGGTTCAAGAAGTTCAAAAAGTGTGAATTTGGAAATTGGAGAACAATCACTTTCCGTCAACCAAGTAGAAACTCTGACTTTTACTATTGATAATGCTAACATTCAAGCATTACAATTGACCCTTAATTTTGACCCTAGTTTAGTAGAAATAATAGATATTCCTGAAACGAATCTAGTTACTGATGCTAATTTTGGTACTCGATTCTTGGATAGAGGTGCATTAACCATGAGTTGGGATGCACCAACAAACACTAATGAATTTTTTAGTTTTAAATTAAATGTGAAAACAAATAGTCAAACAGCAGTTAGTGAATTATTTACGATTAATTCACTAATCACTCCTGCGGAAGCTTATGATGGACAAGGAACGACCTATCAGGTAGGTCTTACAGTTTTAGATGCAAAACACGATTATGCTTTACTGCAAAATCAACCAAATCCATTCCAGAAAGCAACGACTATTCAATTTTTACTTCCTGCGCAAAGCCAGGGCAAATTGACAATCTTGGACATCACTGGACGAACACTAAAAACCATTCAACAGCATTTTAGTAAAGGTATCAATGAGTTAACAATCAGTGATTTGCAACATAAAGGATTGTTGTATTACCGCTTGGAGACAGATTTTGGCACTAGAACTAAAAAGATGATTAGGATGGATTAAAAAATGAAATCCTCGATTTAAATAGAGAGAAAGAGGTCAAATTTTAAATTACAACAATAACAGAATCGCGCCGTGAGGCAAAGAAATTAAAAAATTAAAGCCAATCGTTTTCTGAGTGAGAAAATGATTGGCTTTTTTTTAGTGGTAAGTGGTAAGTGGTAAGTGGTAAGTGGTAAGTGGTAAATTACTGCAAATACTAACAGTTTACCATTTTT
>CALJVJ010000165.1 GCA_937974625.1 uncultured Saprospiraceae bacterium | reverse complement strand
GTTTTGATATGGCGATGTCCATAACTCGCTAAATCACCGTATCCTAAATCATCAGCGAGGATAAAAACGATGTTGGGCTGGGTGTTTTGAGCCATTAAGTTCAGCTCAAAAGCGAGTAATAAAAAAGCGGTAAATCCTATTATCCATTTATTTTTTTGTATCATTATTGTGCGTTTTCTTAATAGTCATTTTCTTGTAGACAACAATGATAATAAAAATTAGGTAACATATGAAAAATACACCACCCACTCGCCGCCATTTCGTTAAAAGCACTGTCTTTGGCGTTTTAACCGTTTCAACTACAGCAGCAGCTTGTAATAAAAATCTGCAAACTCCTTCAGCAGCAGGGTCCGAAAAAAACGAGGGAACCAACGGCTTGTTTTATCGCTACCCAGCTTTAGATGATGAGAGCGTAAGTGCAGTAGTTGGAGCCGCCCACTCGAACTTAGACAAGGTCAAAAGTTTGGTTAACAATCGACCAGAATTAGCCAATGCCGCATGGGATTGGGGGTTTGGAGATTGGGAATCAGCCATAGGCGCAGCAGCACATATGGGTAGAAAGGATATTGCAGAATTTTTATTGAGTCACGGAGCAAGACCTGACCACTTTACCTTTGTCATGCTAGGAGATTTAGCCGCAGTAAAAGCAATGATTGAAGCTCGACCGGGGTTGCAAAAAGTACCTGGACCACATGGTATTCCTTTATTACAACATGCCAAACATCGTTTGTGGCATAAGACCATTACCGCAGCAGAAACTGTCCAAGTCAATCAAATGATTGCTTACTTGGAGTCTTTGGGAGATGCCAATGAAACGGCTAAAAACTTAGAAATGGCCGAGGCAGAAAAAGAAATGTATCTCGGAGAATATCGCTATGGCGAAAAAGCCGAAGAGGTATTTGAAGTGAAATTAAACGGACGCAAAATGCTTTCTATCGGCAAAAAAGGAGATTTTGGTCGGTCGTTGAATCGAGTTGGAGATGCTATTTTTTCGCCAAGTGGTGCGCCTTCTGTACAGATTAGTTTTGTGATTAAGGATGGGAAAGCAGTCGCTTTGACCGTTCATGAACCAGACCCTTTGGTGACGGCTAAACGGGTGTGAGGAATGAGCTATAAATTGAAAGGCTATTAAAACGTAGGTGTTTATCTAAAACGCTCCAAGTGTTTAAAACCCTTGGAGCGTTTGTACTTTACGTTAAGGCGACAGGTTGTATCACCTAATCTACTACAACATCAGTATATTTTATTTCCAGCATTACTCCTGTACTCTTTCAACCAACTCTTCTTCTGCTACAGGAAAATAATCAGTTGTATTTGCCTCAATTAACTTTTTCAATTTATTCATATTTTCATCTTCTTGCGCCTGCATCGTACCTTCCATAAAAGATACCATGGACCGCATAAATAGACCAATACCCTTTGTGGTGGTCGATGATTTTATATGCGTTTTCCCATCTTTTCCACTCGAATCCATTTTGTAATCCATTTCCATCACGCCGTCCATGACAAAATCCATCGCAATATGTTCATTAGGTCGAAGCGCTTTAATCGTTTCTACAACGATAGATTCTTGCCCATTCTCCTCAAAAGTGTATTTAGTCACTCCACCTATCTTTCCTTTTTCTCCACTTACATGTTCTTGTTTTTTGATGCCTGTTAACCACTGGGATGTTTTGCTTTCGTCATTCATAACCGCCCAAGCTTCCTTAGCAGGTTTATTAACAACAATTTCACTAGTATAAGAAATAGAAGGGGTGATAAATCCTTTTGCAATAAATAAAACACCCAATAGGGCGATTATTCCAAGGACATATTTAAGGTATTTCATGATTTAAAGTTTTGAATTGAAAAATATTTCCAAAACGAAACTACAAAATGTTTTTTATTTAACAAACATTTTGTTTGTTTTTTTTACTCCTAATTATATTGCCCCAACTCCCACAATCCCAAGCTTGATTTTTTCACAACCAACGTCTGACTTTCTTTTTATAAGACAAATAGTTATCTCCAAAGACTAACTCCATGTTCTTTTCTTCAAAAGGGATGTACCAAAAATTAGCTATTAAAAAAAAGAAGGCAACTGGAAGAAGTGGTGTTACATTACCGAATAATAAGGCTATCCCCATTAAACTAAGCGTAAAACCTAAATAAATAGGGTTTCTGGAATATCGGAAAAAGCCATCAGTTATGAATTTTTTAGGTTTTTTAAAGGTATGAATTTGCGTTCGGACTTTTCTATACTTTTTGAGAGTTGAAAATAACATCAACAAACCCAATCCTAAAGGAATGATTCCCAATAAATGATAAGGTTCGGGCAACAATCCTTGAATAGGATAAAAGCGATTTAACAGAAACATTCCCAGTATGCAAAATAGAAAAAGAAAAGGTGGTACTAACTTATGCATTGTTCTATTTTTTTAAACAAAATAGGATTTTATGGTTGAAAACTAGAAAATTCTTTGGAATGATATAGCAATAAGTAGAAAGGCGATTTATCTGCCGAAGCATAAAGAAGTGTACCCTTCATCAATTGAATAATTACCTACTACAACTTCGACTTCAACTTATTCAAATCAATATTTGAAATCGAGCGCATAAAATTAGTATCCCAATTACCGCTACGGTCTACAAAAATAAAACTGGGGTAGCCAAACAAATTGAATTCTTTTAAGAGCGAATCTGCTAACTCTTTTCCAATGTAAATATGATTTCCAGACACTTTTAATTTATTAACAGTCTGTTCCCATTTTTGCTGACTAGAGCCATCTGAAATAGCAATATAAATAATCTCCACTGGCAAATCCTTCATTGCCGCTTTTGTAGCAGCACTTCTTTCCATATCCACAATACAAGGTCGACACCAAGTCGCCCAAATATCTAAAATTAAGGCTTTATTGGGAAAAGCATTTTGTAAAGTCGCCACAAAGTTTCTCGCTTGGTTTTCTTGTCCTAGGTACAAAGCAGCACCATAAGAAGGATCGTTTAAAACAAGGCTACCCAAGGAGGTATTCGTTGTAATAGTCGCAGCTTCCGTCAAAGTTCGTTCAAATGAGGCGGTGTATTCTTCGATGATACCTACTTTTTCTATCATAAAGGTACTGACCCAACCAGTTGCGGTGAGCGGCAAAAATTTAGTGTAATACTTCTTTTTTTTCCATTTATTATAGGGTGCCCCAAACAACTTTAGTACATCTGCTAGTCGCGTGTCCAAAGTCATTAAATTTCTTGCAAACACATCTAATCGAGCTTGTTTAAATTCTTCCTGATTGGTATTGACAAACTGTCTAACCCCTCTTTGATAAATCAAATCATCATATTCTTTTTGCTGTATTTTTAATTCGTATTGCGTAAGAAATGTCTGTAGGTCTTGAATATTTTCTTCTCCCACTACCCTATCGTATAAGACATTTTGGGTCAATTCAAAATTTTCGGCAGGGGTAACCAATTTCATCAATCGGCACAAATATTTATAATAGTTCATCCCTGTTTGACTGACTAATAATGGCTGATGTGCCAAGGCTTTTTCTAATAAATCCGCTGGCATTTCCTTTTGCCAATACATGGTAAAAAGCCAAGCATAATAGTCTGAATCTCGTTCATTCTTTATTGCCCATTCATATTCAGACGGATACGCGGTTATATAATCAGTCATCAAGGCATCCCAAATTTTATAGGCTGCTTCAAATTGATTTCTTTGCTGTACTAGGTCTAATTGGTTGTTCATTACCACCTCTTGCCTAGCTTTGTAGAAACTCCCCTTTTTACTGTTCTGATAATTATTAAAACGATTGGTATAAACATTAATCCCTGCATCTTTTCCACCGAATTGCACACCTTTCCCAATATATCGAACAGGGTCCAATGCTAATATTTCCATATCCAACTCAATAAATAAAGAGTCATTGGCAATAATTTCACCAACATAATAAGTGCCTACCTCCAAATGAATTTGCTGGAAAGGAAAAGCATGTTTTAGCAATAATTCAAAAGAACCGTCCGCTTGAATCTTAGCATTTCTGGCAACATGATTGCCTTCAATCGGAACAGTTATTTTATAATCAAGTCGTATATTTCGAAACGCTTCGGGGGAATAATTTAGTAGTTTTCCTTTTACAGTCGGTATATTATTAGCGTCAAAAAACAGCTTATCCATTGCAGGACTCGTCAATGGAATTGTTTCTTGGGCAAGCGCCAAGAAAGAGCCGCAGGAAACGAGTAGTATAAAATATAGCCTTATCATTCGTGTCTGTTCTAATTTATTGCAAAGAAAGATAACCGCACAAAAGTAAGGAATTTGTATTACTCGGTGATTATAGTTGAGTTAGGGAGATGGGTTTTCTAATAAAATGGGAAAGTGTTCTTTTTGACAATATTCAAGTGGGCAGACCGATATTTCAAATCTGAGACTGAAACTATCGAAAGCCTAGCCTTTACTAAGAAATGAAAAATAAATAACATAAGCCAAGCTACTTGTTCTTTTAATCTCTAAAATCGTTAAAAATACCTGCCTCTGCCGGCAGGCTCGCCATAGCGATGCTATGTCTGCGTTTTTTGCCTTTTTAGAAATCAAAATAACTGCGCATCTTGGACTAACTTATTTAATTTTCATTTCTAAGCTATCACTGCATTAGAAATATTATATAAATGGTCCCCGATTCTTTCTAAGGAAGAAAATAAGTTGTGGTAAATCAATTCACTATGCACATTATAATCTTGATGGTTAGAGTCGTTTTGGCTTTCTTGCCTCATTAAATCTCGATGCGCATTAATTTGTTCTTCTATGTTTAGGGCTTTTGCTTTCCCTTGAGGGTCAGGGGCAGCAGCTAGATTTTCATTCATGATAACAAATGAGCTATTGATTAAATCCAACTGTTCGGTTAGCCGAGTTCTTTGTTGTTGATTAAACCAAATTTTCTCAGTTCTTTTTCGTTCAATCGTATTAGCCATTTGATGAAAGATGTTGGCGATACGTTCCAATTCGCTGCAACTATCAATCAAGCCTTTAATTTTAAAAGCAGTTTTAGAAGTCACATCCTCTTTAGAGATTTTGATTAAATAATCCGTCAATTCTAAGTTAATACGGTTGGTAATTTTCTCATATTTTTGGATTTTACCCATCATGATTTCTGGTTCATCTGCATTGATGGAAAAAAGCATTTTACTAATAAAATCAGTCATTCTACCCGTTACCTCACCAAAGTGTGCTACTTTTTTCTGTACTTCTAGAATGGATAATTCAGAAATAGACACCATAGATGCTAAATAATTCAAACGATTGATTTCATCTTTTGCCCCTCTAGATTTAACTGTTTTAGAAGCTAGATTAACCAACCAAGGAATTAAGCCTATAAATAACAAAGTATTTAAAATATTAAAAATAGTATGGAAAGCAGATAATGCCAATGGGACATTTCTTGCATCGGTATAAGCAGAATTAGTATAAATGGTTTGTTGTAAAATATTATCTAAGACTTCTAAAAAAAATGGTAAGATTAAAAACATCCACCCTACCCCTAGTATATTAAATAGGCTATGAATTCTAGCAGCTCTTTTAGCAAAAACATTGCCGACCAAAGCGGCAATTTCTGCGGTCACTGTTGTGCCAATATTCTGACCTAAGACCATCGTAGCAGCTACTTCTAAAGGTATCCAGCCATTGGCAGACATCACTAAAGTAAGTGCCATAGCGGCGCTAGAAGATTGAACAATGACCGTCGTGATAGCCCCAAAAAGTATGAAAAGAAGACCAGAAAAAACTCCCCAATTGGCAAAGGAAGATAAAAAAGCAAGTGTTGTTGAATCGTCTTGTAAGGTGGGAATACTTTCTTGCAAAAATTGTAAACCTAAAAAGAGAATCCCAAAACCCATCAAGAAATCTCCCCAAAATCTAATTTTCCCTTTTTTAATAAATAATAGCGGCACTGCTACTGCAAAAATAGGAATAGAAAGCGTATGCAATTTAACTTGGAAACCAAGGACAGAAATAATCCACCCCGTAATGGTCGTACCAATATTGGCGCCCATGATTAAGCCTGCAGCCTCCACTAATGATAATAAGCCTGCATTCGCAAAACTAACAGTCATCACAGTAGTAGCCGAAGAAGATTGTACAAATGCGGTTACTAAGAAACCCGAAAAAACGCCTAAAAAGCGATTACGGGTCATCATAGACAGCACTTTTCTAAGCTGTACACCACCGGCTTTTTGAATACCTTCGCTCATTATCTTCATTCCATAAATGAAGAAGGCAAGTGCACCCAAAACTTTTAGTATATCAACTATAGTGGCAATCATGCGTTAATTTTGATAATGCTTGTAGGGAACTTTACCCTACAAGCATTATCTATATTTTATCTTTGAATGGATTAAAGACAGAAGTCAGAGGTCAGATTGGCTTCGTGATTAACATCCTACGTCTGACTTCTCTCTTCTTCTAAAAAGTAATCCATTGAATTAAGAATACTAATCCAATACTAATGGCTAAACCGAAGAAGACTTTCCCTAAATCCATCCCCAAGTCTTTCAAGGTCTCTTTCGGTACTTTACTACTTAAATTATAGCGTAGTGCAATTTCTCGACCTGCCAATAAACCTAAAAATACCCAAGTGGTACTCATTGGAATATTATTCAATTCCTTAAAGAAGTATAATACGATACCATAAGATAAATCTATAAAGGTTGCTGACCGAATGTCCGCAGTATTTGTTTTTGCCTTGACGATTTTTTGAATAGCCCCTCCCTTAGAGTAAAAAATATAAGCTAACATAGCTAATAAAATAACTAACGATATTACGAAGGTGTTGGTATCCACTTTTCTTGGTAAATACACATATATATTCGCAAAATCTTGCGCTAACCATTGGGTCCAAAGAAAACCTGTTGAGGCCCATTGTGCGACCGTCCACCATGTTTTTTCAGAATCTTTAATCGGATTAGCGGCAAATTTCTTTTCTAAGCTTTTCGTAATAAAAATATACAACACAACTGCTGCTCCAAAAGCCACCAAGTACCCAGTCATGGATTTCACGACCATACTATAAAGGTTCTTCGGATTGAAAAAAGTTAGGATAAGGAAAGAGGTACTTACTGGAATCCCAAATCTAGTAATCACCATTAAGACTAAAGGAGGCAAGACATAAACCCATCCAAAGGATTCAATATCTCTGGGGTCTTTATATTTGGGGTCAGCAAATCCACCATCACCTAATAATCTTTGATAAGATACATCGCCGTCATATTGATACCAACCATAAACTAAGGTTGCAGTTAAAATGGTTGCGGCAAAAAGCCATAAAACGTACCAAGGGCGTTTTTCATTAGAAGCTAGGAACGTTCCTAAAGTTTGAATAACGTCGTTTCCGACAACGGAGTAAGCGGCAAGGATAAAACCTAACCACATAATAATCATTGGATCCATGAACTAAAGTTGGTGTTTGTTATTTTTAAAAATTAATGGTTGTTTAGAAAGCAAATTCGGTTTGCAATCTATATCTTAATTTGTTATGGGAAGCACCTGTTTTATCTATTAAGGATACATCTGCTTGTATCTTCAGATTATGTCCTACTACATATTTAGACAATCCAAAAGTATATTCATTGATACCTTGAAAACTAACATCTGTGTCAGGCATAATTCTAGAATATCTAGCAGCTAATTCTATGTTGTTTTGTAATAAGTAAGAAATTTGAGTATTGATACCTTGTCCTGTGAAATAACTTCTGCCATTCGCATCTACTAAGGCATCTCGGAAATCCGCATTTACCCCTTCTCCGACCACTTTATTATCCGCAAATTCAGCCATTACCGCAAATCCTTGATATTTAAACATCATATCAATAAAGAAAGTCTCTACATTATTTTCAAAATAATTTCCGTCTTCATCTACTAAAAACTTTCCTGTGGTCTTCTGCTTTGAGCTACCATTATTGTAACTATAACTAGCTCCAATCGCTAATTTTGCCGTATTTTCTCTTTTTAAATCTCCTTCAAAATAATCTCCTTTACTCGTGAATTCTCCCATTGGCAACAATTCTACTCTACCCATAACCCGAGAACCTCCAATATTAGCAACCGTCGTATTCCGACCTTCACCGAAAGAAAGAGAAGCCATTGGTTTAATAACCATGTTACCAGATTTGAATTTACTTCTTAGTTGAACGCCCATTTCTCTATCTGCCGTAAACGTTCCGTTGACAATACTTCTATCTACAAACTGTAGCTTTTGGGAAGATACCACTCGTTCTCTGTTACCAGGTAATTTGGTTTGTCCAACCCATAAAGTAAAGTTTTTATGGAATTTCCATTTAGCAACGGCATCCAAAATGATTTTTGGTGCGCCACTAGTTACTTCAAAATCACTTGAAGAGCTTAAATCTCTATTGGATAATGCTAATTCTACTTTATATACAAAGTTGGGGTTAAACG
>CALJVJ010000164.1 GCA_937974625.1 uncultured Saprospiraceae bacterium | reverse complement strand
TTTTGGTCTTTGAGTAGTAAGTGAAAAGAGGTCTGGAAAACTGCTAAATTTATTATCAACAGCTTTCCAGTGTCCTATTACCATCACCTATTTTACTTCTTTAGTTTCTTTTGGTCTTTGAGTAGTAAGTGAAAAGAGGTCTGGAAAACTGCTAAATTTATTATCAACAGCTTTCCAGTGTCCTATTACCATCACCTATTTTACTTCTTTAGTTTCTTTTGGTCTTTGAGTAGTAAGTGAAAAAGAGGTCTGGAAAACTGCTATTTCTTTTATAAACAAAAATTAATTTCTGCTTTTGTCCCGATAGCTATCGGGATTCAATTGATTATTTTTTCCATAGATTTTCAATCCATTGAAAAAATAAACCAATTGAAAAACGCAGAACTTATTTTTGTTGTATTAGCAGCTTTCCAGTGTCCTATTACCATCACCTATTTTACAACCTATTTATCTTGATTGGTACGTAGCTTAAGCATTACTGCTCAAGCTACAATTATCTATATGTCTTTGTTGCTAAGCGAAAAAGAGGTCTGGAAAACTGCTAAATTTATTACTAGCAGCTTTCCAGTGTCCTATTACCATCACC
The DNA here is from genome assembly GCA_937974625.1 of uncultured Saprospiraceae bacterium. GTDB lineage: Bacteria > Bacteroidota > Bacteroidia > Chitinophagales > Saprospiraceae > JAFMDF01. The sequence goes on along the minus strand of CALJVJ010000164.1, from coordinate 14,396 downwards.
TATTTTACAACCTATATGTCTTTAGTTGTTTAAGCGAAAAAAGAGGTCTGGAAAACCGTTGAAATTAGTTCAACAGCTTTCCAGTGTCCTATTACCATCACCTATTTTACAACCTATATATTTTTCAAACGACTATGCTTTCACAGCACGTTTGGTTTTCTTTTTGGTTAATTATGGTTAATCCTTTCTCCACTTTAGGAAGAATGAAGTACAACCTCATTCTTACCTTTCGTGGGATTATTATTCATAGTTGTTGCTATAATCTTTGAATTATCAGTAAAATAAATCATGGTGAGTTTTGTGAGCCCACCATGATTTCCGTGTTTACTTGTTTAATAAAATCATCTTCTTGATGATTTTCTCCTCTGCTGTTTCAAGTGAATAGTACATCAATCCAACCGTAGGTAAATCTGCTTTTTCAACAGTAATATGGTGTTGTCCTTTAGCGTAATCACCACCAAACTGCGTAATGGCTTTACCTTGTGCATCAAAGATTGTCAAGGTTGCTTTTTGAGCAGTAGGCAGGTTAAATCGAATCATTGTTTGCGTGCTAAAAGGATTCGGTTGGTTCTGTAATAATTCTATCCCCTCAACAATTGGTGTTTGATTATCGAAATTCAATGCTAAGTCATAAATTTCATCAGAAGTCGAATATGCTTGAGGTGTCAACCCTCTTGTATTTAAAGTTAAAATTTCACTTAGTTGACCAGCTTTTTTAGCAATAAATTGAAAGCTAAATAAAGTAGTTCCATCCGCTAAACTTACTCCTTCTACATCATCCCAACTAACTTTTACTTGTCCATTAATAGCTTGTGCTAATCCTAAATTATCGGTTGTCAAACTAGTGATAGCACCTTTTTTAAAGGATTGGTAATCAACAACTTGTTTATCAAAAAACAGTTCTAATTGGTAACCCAAAATAGCTGTAAAATTATTAGCCTTGAAAGTCACGCTAACTGTTTCTCCTGCTTTAAAGGATTGATTATCTAAGTCAAAATATAAATCACTATTAGCGTTTCTACTTTCCGTACTCATTAAGCCGTTAGTCTGAGCGGAGTAGTCAACATCTCCAACTTTGATAGCCATAAAATCTATTTGAGATTTATCAACAGCCTCTGCGGGTACAACTGCAATTTCAGGAAAATCAGTAGTCAACGGATTGATATTCCCTTGGAACTCATGCTCAACAGGCACAAATCTCCAAGATTCGTTATTAGGGAAAGATTCAGTCAATCCAAGAATCAACTTTCTAGTATGAATCAAGTCTAAAGTAGAAACAGAACCAGATTGGTCAACATCCGCAGCGATATATTTATAAGGCGAATCAAACATTTCCGTTCCAATAAGGTGCTTTCTCATTTTGATAATATCCAAAGTAGAGACCCCATTTTTAGGTGCGATATTCTTCTCAGGAATCAAGGCATAGTCTAAATCACCATCTAATAGCTCGTAGCTAAATTGTCCATCATCTCCAGTCATATAAGGTAATCTGTCTGGTGCTGTAATTTGGACACTAACATCACTTACCGCATCCCCTGCTTCTGTCGTAATTTTACCGGACAAAGCAACCTGTCCATCAGGGTCAACCACATCACCACTACAAACATTTGAATTGTCTTGAATATTTACCGTAGTGATACAAAAATCAGCATTACCATTAGCATCCACTACCCAAACTTCGACTTGCTGTGTACCTTTATCATCACAGGTAAAAGTGATATTCGATGATCCAGGAGGTGTAGGCAATGTGCCATCATACCTTCTAATTTTAAAATCCAAACCACTATCAGGCGTACAATTGTCAAAACTTTTTGCATCTAAATCTTTTGCCCATAATTCTACACTTGCTGGGTTATCACCAATGCCTGCTTTTAAAGAAAGTGCTAATCCATCAATACAAATCGGCGTAGGTTTTTTAGCATCTCGGATGGTAATTTTCACATCCTTCGTAATGGAGTTTCCACAACCATCAGTAGCGATATAAGTCATATCATAAACACCTGGCATGACATTATCGAAAGGACCAAAGCCACTTCCTAAGGCACCTTGTGCAGTAACGGATGCGTTCGGGCTACAATCTGACACGCCAACATCTGGAATAGTAACGGTTCCTCCACAAGCACCATCTAACATATCTACTGTAAAATCAGTAGGTGGTACAGCAAAAGTAGGATCGGTATTATCAATAACTTTAATGATTTGTTCATATTCATACCGGCCTTTACTATCAGTACTATTTACCTCGTATTCACACCAGTCAATCACAGTCCATGTTCTTAAGATTTTGAAACAAGCGGGTGGCTGGATATCTAAAACTAAATCTTGATAATTGGTAGCAATCAATGCACAACCATTATCTCCAATAAAAGTAGGCTCATTAAATCCATCAGGTAAGTCCTCAGGATCTAAAGTAGCAGAGGAAATACATTGAGCAGTTTCGTAATCTGCTGGCCAAGAGATTTGGTTATTATTAGCATTCCAAGGAGATGCATTAATTACCGTAATGGTCTGAGAACAAGAAGATGCTCCACCTGCACTACCCATAGCAGTCCAAGTTCGAGTGATTGTTCCTACTCCACAATTATCTATATCACTGGTAGAAGTTTCTACTATTTCGAATCCACAGTTATCTACTACTTGAGGTTGACCAAATTGGCTCAAATCGCTATAATCCGCTTCACAATCAATGGTCTGGTCAGCAGGACAAACAATGGTTGGTTCCACTTTGTCTTGGATAGATACATTTATCATACAACTGTTCGCATTTCCATGACAATCAGTCGCTTGCAACTCTACCATTACTTCACTATCGGTACAAAGGAACTTAACATTTAAACCAAAATCAGTATCTCCTACTCTTCTAACCAATAATTTATCTAAACAACAATTATCATAGCTGCCTTCATCAAAACTACTCGCAAAAACGGTAGCCGTTCCGTCAGATGATAAGGACACAACCGTTTTATCATTACAAACAACTGTTGGCAGGTCATCATCAATCACGGTTACTTTCATTGGTTGTGAAGCTTTATTGCCACAAGCATCTGTTGCTTCATAAACAATAGTATGAGTCCCGATTGGAATATCTAAAAGTACCCCTCCATTCGCATTAATGGTGCTAAACTGAGAAGTAATTTTCACAGAAATATCACCAGAACAAGCGTCTGTTATCGTAGCTGGTAATAAAGGGACATTGGCAAAACAGCCAATTGCTTGTGTCCCAACTGTAATATCGGCAGGAACAGCAATAATAGGAGGCGTATTATCTTCTACTTTAATAATTTGAATACCTTCTTTTAATTCACTAGTACACCAGTTTAAAACGGTCCACTTTCGCAAAATTTTATAAGAACCGCTACAAGCGGTAATTATTTGGTCTGTAAAGTCAGCATTTAATTTACAAACATCACCACTGATGCCTGTAATTGGCTGACCATTAATGGTTGGATAACCAGTAAATTCAGGGTTCGTTTTATTAGCATCTGCGTTAACTGCTACACAAGAGATAGCAGGATTATAGATACCGTCTAAATTGGCAGGAAAAGCAACCGTATTCGTCTCAGGTCGGTTAATTGTAATAATTTGAGAGCATTGAGTTTTATTGCCGTGGGCATCAATTGCGGTCCAAATTCTAGTAATTTTTCCAATTGGGTTTCCGCAATCTAAATCATTATATACATCTTCATAAGAAACGGCACTTCCTGAACTACAGTCAGTTGCGGTAGCTTGACCAGTAACCGAAGGGTCCGTAGATTGGGTACAAGCAACAGTGACATCAGCAGGGCAATTAAGTCTTGGAGCAATTTTATCTTGTAAGGTAATTCGTGACCAACAATTATTTCCAGTCGCCCAATGTTTTACTTTAACTGTGAGGGTTCTACCTACATATTCGTAGGGAATAGTTGGACTAGTGGGAATAACGTTTAAGTTCTCGTCCATTACATCAATCACAAAAGCGTGATAACCGTTAGGAGAACAAGTCCGAGAGTTGTCACCATCTTCTAAAATCTGGTCGTAAAAAATAGTTACACTACAATCATTGCCAACAGAAACATTCAAATCGTCATTACAAACCATTGTACAATGTACATTCTGAGCAAATGTATCATTATACCCAAAAAGCATGCATAACATAAAAATCGTAAAAATTACTGTTTTCCAAATAACCTTAGCCGAACTCCCTACAGCCTGGGGAATCTGCCCTACCGTTGTCCTACTTGAATGGCTGTTTTTTAAAGGTGTAAAAGGTTTGTTCATTGTTAAAAAAATTTTGTAAAAATGGATTTGATGTAAAAAATACTTGAAGGAAAAAGTGTGTTTGTTCATAGCACCTTCAAGCGAATCGGTTTTGGGAGAATATTGGCATCAAACCATTGTGGTTGACAAAATCCTTCCCCTGTTTTCGGAGATGATTAATCTCGAAAACATTCTTTTTCCAGTACTAATCCGTCCGATAAGGGTCGGTTTAGCATAGGAGTTGCCCATTTAAATAACAATTGGTTAATCGGAGTAATGAAGTATTAATGATGTCAGTCTACTGTTCGGTAGAAAGTAGGGACACAAAAGTGGCTCCATAAAGTACATCAATGCAACATCAAAAACTCCAGTTTTTGTTGGATAGTAATGATCAGTGTAGGAATATTTCTTAGGAGAAGACTTAAGTTTTGGTTAAAGAACTTTAAGACTAAGCTTAGAAATTTACTACTTTTTTGTCCTTAAAACAATGTGGTGTATTTGGAAAATATAACGATTGGAAAACCGCGGTGGGAGAAACTTAGAATCTAAAGTGTAAAATTCAAAATGTAAAATCAAAATGTGGTAAACACAGCTGATAGAAATATTTTGAGATTTAGTAGATTAGTTTCTTCCGTATATAATTCGGGATGATTAATTGAGTAGAATTTAGAGTTAAGATTTTGTCGATAGTTTTTTTAGAAAATCAATTAATAGCATCGCTATTGATTTATTTTTTAAAGAAAAATAGCGTCAAAAGATAGCTATAAATTACTCAGTTAATTAGCTCGAATTATATTAGTAGTAGGGAAGTGAAAAATTTATCTTTCTGTCGTAGGAAAATATTGGCTAGGCCATACATTTTTCAATCAATTCCGTACTAATTTTCTGAGTTTTCCTTAGGCATACAAGAAAGGGAAATTGAAATACAATTTTCTTTCGAGTAAACGTAGAAAAATCTAGCTAAAATTTAGCCGATTGAAAAAATGCTGCCTTGTTATTAAGAGTTTATTTTTTTCTGAGGAACCAGAAAATAGGTATGGCTGTTTTTGTAAAGTGTTAATGTTCATGGATGTCAGTTTTTGGAAAAAAGATTTAAATTGAGTTTGTTTTTCTGACGAGGCTGTTCAGACCTCTGGGATAATTTGTTGGTACAAAAGTATACGCTAGAAACGTTAGATGCAAATCTATTTGAAAAATATTTTTCAAATAGGTATAAAAAATGATAATATGTAAAAAACTGGCACTTTTGCGCTAACCGTCTGATTTATAATAAAATACAAGAATTCGCAAACTTAACTACCCTTGATTTCATTGGGCTTTAGGTAGCCTCAAAATAAATATTTTTTTTTTTCAACAAATGTATATTTTTTAATTTTTGGAACTAAATTTGACTAGGATAAGGTTCTATTTTTGAAAAATAAAAATGATTGGTTTAGTATAAAGAGGCAATAACTGACCCCAAAAAAAGTACATGAATTTCATATATTTCTGCGATTTGTTCGGCACTTTAGTATTTGCGATTAGTGGAGTTTTAGTGGCCATTGAAAAAAAGTTTGACCTGATTGGTGCTATTATCATCGGTATTGTCACCGCAGTTGGTGGCGGCACTTTAAGAGATGTGCTAATAGGAGAAACCCCTGTCGGTTGGATGAAAGACCTAAATTATCTATATGTTATTTTTTCTGCCGTCCCACTTTGCTTCTTTTTTCAAAAAACGATACAAAAATTAAGAAAAGGTATTTTTCTATTTGATACCATTGGCATTGGCTTATTTACAATTTTAGGGCTACAAAAAACACTTGGTATTGGCTTATCTCCTTTGGTTGCAGTAATGATGGGTATTGTGTCTGCCGTTTTTGGTGGAGTTATCAGAGATGTGTTGACAAACGAAATACCACTTATTTTTAGGAAAGAAATTTATGCGAGCGCTTGTTTGGTAGGTGCATTAGTGTTTTTAGGCTTAGAATATTTTTTTGCAGGTGCTTTTTCTAATATACCCATTGCTATTCTAGTAGTTATTATTATTCGATATTTGGCAGTAATGAGAAATTGGGGCATCCCATTTGAGCCCAAAACATGGTAATTTTAGAATCACCATGTTTTGAGTATTAACCTAAATATTTTTATCTAAGAAATGAAAAATAAATAACATGAGCCAAGCTACTTGTTCTTTTGCATTCTAAATGCGTTAAAAATACCTGCCTCTGTCGGCAGCGGTGCTATGTCTGGAGGCACCCCATCCGTAAACAGTTTATTCGTTTTATGAATTCATGCCTTTTTAGAAAACAAAATAACTACGCATCTTGGTCTAACTTATTTAATTTTCATTCCTAAGAATATAGCAGCCAATTTTTGTTTATTCTTGATAGTTTTTAAAAATGATTTTATTAATAGATGCATTTTATTTTTCTCAGCTTTTTTGAGCAATTCACATTTTTTGAAACAAAAAAAATCATATTTTCCTAATCTTTTAAATTCTTGAATCCGGTGCTCCAAACTAGTTTTATCATTAAACGAACCTGAAAAAACAGCATTCTCTTCCACCGACACATGGTTTGGTTCCCCAAGACTCAAATATGCCGAATTCACTATATTAGAATAATCAAAATCGTAAGGAACGATTGTGAAGAGTTGACTATTTTTGTGTCTCACCAACTTCAAATTTTTCTGCGTACTCAATTTCCAATCCTTATTACCAATCATATAATTGAACAAAATCATATGTTGATAAGAAGTAGCGCCCACTGCCTCCGTTTTAGTGCCCAAGCCATCCACTAATTCGCCATTGATTCGATGCGCCATTTCTTGACTATTTTCAATCACAAAGGCATAACTTTCCATCGTTCTGGTAGCATCGTTCGCATCAATATAGGTGACTTCCAAAAGGTGTACACGAAAACTACTATCACTCACTTCGTTATACAATTTATAGGTCCAATATTCCTTCAAGAGCGTTTGCGCATCTATACCTGCATCTTGACAATGTGTCACCAACTTTAGCTTATCATATTTATGATAAACGTTTAAGCCTTTCAATTCAGTTCCCGAAAAGTTAAGGCGTAAAGGCGGCCAATCACATCGAACTCTTCTATACCTACCTCTAGGTCTAACCTTCAGTTTAAGTGACAAATCTGCTTGACCTGCGCCTGATAATTTAATCTGAGCAGGATGTTCTATATCTTTTCTCCGGGAGGACAAAAGACTATCAAAGTTCAGTGTAATTTCCATTTGCTGGAAAGCGCCCATTTTTTGAAAAATAGTTTGGATACTATCAAAATCAGGTTTTGCTTTATCAGCAAAGGAGTCTTCCATAGCAATAGCAGTAGAAGAAATACCTAAAGAAAATATGATTAAAGTTAGACGGAGGTTTTTCATTATGCTAAATTTTGATTTATCAGAAAGTAGAAACCTATGCTTTATAAACAATGATAGGCGTCTAATATCTATTCAATAATAAAAGGGGCAAATGTCATTTACAGGAATATAATTTGCCCCAACCCTATAGATTCTCTCCAGCAATAAGGGTTATTTTGCTTTTAGTTTAAAGGCGCCAAATACAGGTCGTAAAAACACGCCAACTTTTGCGTAAGTATATCCAAACTCACTGCCCAAGAACACTCTATTTCGAGGGTTAACACTCGGAGCAATCAATGCTTCTTTCATATTCCGATTATACCCTACTTCTGCATTGAGCCAAACTAATTTGCCTATAGCTTTTTCTGCATTCAAATAATAGCGAAGATTTTTACTCTTGAATTCTAAAGCATCATCTGTACTTTGTAAGACAGGAATCTCTTGGTCCATAAATGGTGTTCTTGTACCTATTCTGGCACCCAGCATGATGGAAGACTTAGGAGAAACAACATATCTAAACTGTGCTGAAATAGGTAAAATAATTTCTATATTCAAATGACTACCTAAACGGGTAAAATAAGCCACCACTGGTAAAATAGGTTTAGGAATATTCTTCCCTACAATACCTACAGCACCGATTAAGAACATCCTATCTTTATTCATGACCAAAGGTAAAGTTGCGCTAAAGATGCCTCGATTACTTCTTTTTTGAAAATTAGCCAAATTTTTTCCCGATGCAGAAAAGGCTGCCGAAAGGGTCAATTTCTTTTTCCATTTCTTAAAGAGGAATTGCTGGGAGATATTAAAAGATACGTTGGCACTAGATGCCGTACTTTCTACATCTTCAAGTAATACCTGCTCATTAAAAGTAGTCGTACCAATGTTGTCTTTAAAGATATTATAGGCAAAATTCACTTTTGCAGAAAAGCCTTTTCGCTTTCTAATAAATGGCAAAGACCCAAACAAAGTATAATTCTGTCCATTTTTCAATGGTAAAGTCAATTCGTTCTGTGTAAAAGTTTGATATTTTCTATCATGAGCAAAAGCATTTTCTACATTGATTCCCAATAGGACGGGCATGGCTGCAAAAGCTTGAACAGGTATTTTTTTCTTAACAATTGTTGTATCCGTAGTTAATCCTTGAGCATTAAGGTTTAAGGTAGCCAACATTAAAATGGCTGCTAATAAAAATTTTGTGGGGTGCATAGTTTTAGTTTTTAAAAATTTTCTCAAATAGGTTTAGTCTCTTATTTTTTGAACAGTAGATGTTAATTAGTAGGTAGAATCACTAGTAACTAGTTTCCTCTATTAATCACAATTTGGATAATTTTAGTAGACATAGGAATCTTAGATTTGTCCACTTCATAGCTAAAGTTAGCTGCATCTAAGCGGTAGGAAAGATTATCATAAGTCGCATACGTTCTACCTTCTACTTCAGAACCATGTACCACTATAGTAGGAATCGCAGTTAACAAATCTTGAAAAGTCCCACCTACTTTTAGTCCTTGAGTAGTAGTAGCCATTTGTGTTTCTACCGTTATATCCCCGACCAAACTTTCATCTTTCGGGTCAGGCATCAAATAACCGGCTGGATTATTATTAAAGTCTTTAATTTGGTAGACTTCAAAAGTGCCTTCACCAGTTCTCAAATTTTCCTTTTGAATATAAGCTAAATGGTCTGCTATCTTATCTCCAACCGTAATTCCTCTAAAGGCGTTATTATCAATTGTCAATTGTGTGCGAGTAGGAGCTACACTAATAATTTTTGCTACTTTTAATTGCTTCACATCCCCTAGCATAGAGGGCGCACCTTCTAGCGTAACCTTATCACCAACATTAAATCTTTGGTAGTTATCAGGTCCGCCAAGATTTACGATACTCACTATAGAATTATAGCTACCATTGGCTTCGGTTTGTACCATCGCCATATAGCCATCTTTACCGTTTTCTATAGATTGAACCTTACCAGAAATAGTAATATTTTCGGTTATTCCTACCGAACCTTTAGCTTGGTTGGTGTTAGTAGGCGTCCCACAAGAAAGGAGTAAAAAGAAGCAGGACAAAAAAGAAATAAGTTTAATAGGGTTTGTCATGATTTTGAGGTTTTAATTAAAAAAGGGGTTATGAGTTATTATCGAAAAGTTGAAAAGAAATCAGCAGTCCTTTTATGCCCACTGATTTCGTAAACGCTCTCAACTTTCAACAATATTTTATTTAGTTTGAAAAAGCGTCCGTTAATGAATTCTTCCTACAAACAAATGTATAGACAATAAGAGCTTAAAAGGTACGAAAAGATAAATCTGGACGTCCGAATTCCTAAACTCGGACATGTATTCATTAAAAAACAATCACAAACAACTGAAATTCAATCAAATATAAAAAATCACACAGACTATAAAATTAGTTTAATATTGAAAAAACAGATGTCCCAATTTATAGAATGGGACTAATTTCAGCTAATACATGGAAGTAATAATGCATTGTTATGTTGGGAATAAAATAAGATACTGTGGAAATAATTCAACTAGATGAAATTATTAGTTATGATTCAACGCCTCCACTCTTTTATTCATCACTAAAAACCAAAACGGTTGAAAAAAAGCCAAGACTAACATGCCAGGATAGCCAGTTGGCATTTGTGGACTTGTTTGTACAGATTTTAAAACTTGGTATTTGATACTGCCGTTATAATGATGGTCAGAATGTCGAGATAAATTGAATAATAAAGCTCTGCCTAACACGTGGTCAGAGTTCCAAGAATGATGATGTCGAACAGGTTCATATTTACCACGTTCATTTAAATCTCTTTTTAAACCATAGTGTTCAATATAGTTAACAGTTTCCAATAAGCCGATACCCATACTAGCTGCCATCAAAAAGGCTGCTAAAGTTATCGTTCCAAAAAAATAATAAATACTGGTTACCAATAAGATATTAGCAATGGTATAAACGACCATTCTATTCTGAAGCGAAAAAGTAGCTTTACCTTGATGCTTCATTTGATTATTTTCTAATTTCCAAGCTTGGACATAACTACCAAAATGAGAGGTAAACCAAAAAGTATAGAGCAACTGATTTTTCCTAGCCGTTGCAGGGTCTTTAGGAGTCGCTACATTCAAATGATGTCCACCATTGTGATAAGGTAAAAAGTGGGTATTCAAAGAAGTAAGCAATAGGATTTCGCCAAGAAACTGCTCAGCTCTACTATGCCTATGTCCCAATTCATGCCCAACATTGATACCTAACACTCCACACATCAGCCCCATAGCGATGGTGCGGTTCCAAAATTCAAGCGTCCCAAAAGGAGTCGCTTGGATAATAAATAGGAAATAAACCAAGGTAAAAACTTGAACAGGCACCGCTAAATATAACATCCAATCGTAAATACTTTCATTTTTCTTATCGGCAGCAATTTTCTCATCAAAATTTGCGGAATCAACAGGTAGCAATAATTCCAAAACAGGTACTAGGATAAAAAAAAGAACCATTGGTAAAAAAGTTTGCCAACCGGTCGTATGAAAAACGTATAAAGTGCTAAGCGGAAGCATCTGAACCAATAAATATTTTAAACGCTGCATGGTCTTTATTTTATAAAGCAAAAAGGCTTTTATCGTTCTAAATTCTTGCCTTAAAGTTACCCAAATATTTAGCAATAATCAAAGTAGGCTATTTACGCTATGGTAACTTATTTGTCAAAAGACAAACTCAAGGTCCGAGTCGTTTCTAGTTTAGGATGCATCACCAAAAACCAAATAGGTGGACATAAAGCCATTAAGACCATACCGGGATACCCCGTAGGCATTTGAGGAGTGTGTTTAAGGGATCTCAGCGCTTGATATTTAGTACTCCCATTATAATGATGGTCAGCATGTCGAGATAAGTTAAACATCAACGCCCTCCCGAAAATATGGTCCGAGTTCCAAGAGTGATGATGCCGAACGGGTTCATACCGTCCATTTTCATATTGTCTCCTAAACAACCCATAATGCTCGATATAATTGATAGCCTCTAATAGAAAAGTCCCCACTAAAACCACCACCAAATAAATAGCCAGCAACTGCCAACCAAGTACAAGGTACAAACCGACAAAATAGGCAAGGACAATTAAAGTATATTTTATCATTCGATTATTGATAGAATAAATAGGCTGTCCTTCATGTACCGTTCGCTTATTTTCTATTTGCCATGCTTGAAAATAGCCACCTATTTGAGAACGCAACCAAAATGTATATAGCCACTCTCCTTTATAAGCAGTTGATGGGTCTGAAGGTTTACCTACATTTCTATGATGGCCACCTAAATGATAAGGAATAAAATGTAGGTTAAACATCGTCAACAACATTAGGTGTCCTAAAAAGTAATCAAGCGGTTCATTTGTTCTATGTACCAATTCATGCCCCATCGTAAAACCAAAATTCCCTGCCACTATACCCATTGATACGGTTCTTGCCCAAAACTCCATAGTTCCAAAGGGCGTATTTCCAATGATTAATAAAAAATAAGCAAAACAAGATAAATAAACGACTACCCCAAAATAAAGTAGTCTGTCATAAAATTTTGCATTTTTCTCATCATCTGCTATTTTTTCCGACAAGTTGGCGCTATCAACTGGCAATAAGGTTTCTAATAGCGGAAAAAGTATAAAAATGATAGCTAAAGGTACTAGACTAGCTAACCCATCATAAGTAAAACTATAAATCGCCGAAATTGGTAAAACAAAAACTAATAGAAATTTCAATCTGCTCATAAGTACTTGAATAATGGAGTAAAAAAATTGTTCTTTGACAAATTACGCAATTACAATTGCCAAGGAATTTGGCGCACTATATGCCGTACTAGGAATTATTGCTTTCTTTCCTGATAAAAAATAAGACCGCATCATGCCTTTTCCTTTAATCATTACTTCTCCACAATCTTCAAAGCTATATCCATCGCCCAATTCATTTTTTACATCTTCTGTAACATGAATTTTCTCAGGATGTCCACTAGCTTCGAAGCGACTAGCAATATTGACAGAATCACCCCATAAGTCATAAGAGAATTTTTTATTGCCAATCACTCCTGCCACTGCTTTGCCTGTATGCATTCCAATTCGGAGTTTCAAATTATACTTTTCGGCGTATTTTTCTTTAATAATTTCGTTAATTTCCAAAGCCATATTAGCTACTTTATGACAATGTTGTCCATCTGGAACAGGCAATCCGCCTACTGCCATATAAGCATCACCAATCGTTTTAATTTTTTCAATCCCATATTTATCCACCAAAGCATCAAACTCGCTAAAAATTTCATCTAGCATCGCCACTAATTCATTTGCACTCATATTACTAGCATATTTGGTAAAGCCAACAATATCTGCAAACAAAACCGTCACATTCTCAAAACTATCTGCCACTGATTGATTACTATTTCGCAATTTAGCAGCAATAGCCTCTGGGAAAATACTCAATAATAAGTGGTCCGACTTTTCTCTTTCATTGTATAATAATGCTTTATATTTTGTGTTTTCCACAAAAAAGAAATAGGTAAAATACATAGAAATGAAAATACCATCGAGTGTAACAATGATGTTAAAAATTCGCAAAATCTCTGGTGACGTATCTAATAAAGCACCATATCTAAAGCACCAAGCAACAATGCAGATGTATCCACCCAAAATGGATAAAAAATACCAAGCAAATCTTTTAACTTCTTTTCTGGAAAACAATAAAATTGTTGCTAATGGAAGAAAAGCCAAATGCAATGTGACCACACTATCCAAACCAAAGAAAATCACAGGCGTACCTGCTATGAGATAACCTAATCCTAAGGCCAAATTCCGTGATAATACAAAAGGTATTTTGAAGGAAATCATCCCTATAAGCGTCGCAATAAATCCAATAAGTGTCCCTACTACTAACCAAAACATTTCAGGAATATCCAAAACCCAAAATCCAACAACCCAGCAAGATTCTACAAAAATCATCATAATGATTAAGATGATTAAAATTTTAGCATTTCGTTTTCTATCCTCATCAAAGTAACCATAATTCTTTTCGACAATTTTATCAATGAAGTCCATAATTTGGGGTTTGTTTATAGTTTTTAAATTGCTATCAATTCAAAGGTAGGTATAAAAAGAAGTTTTAGAGTGCAGAAAGGTAAATCAGGACGTCCAGATTCATAAATTCGGACATTTCCAAAAGGAAATATTAATGTAAAATTCTGACTATCAACCTATTAAAAATAAGCATAAAATTAAAAAAATCCAAGTACAATCATAATCCGTGTATCTAAATATGGTATCCAGATTCCGATTGTACTTAGATTTTTGCTATTTTCTAGTTGAAAATCTATTGAATTTCTATCGCTGCAGAACAATACGCTGTGTATCTAAAAGCTTATCACTAAAAGCTTTTAAAAAATAAATACCATCTGGAAAATTATTCAACTCCAATTCTAGGTCAATGATACTCGCCTCGGCTATGGCTACTCGTCGCACACTTTGCCCTAATTGATTGAATATTTCAACCGTAACCGTTTCCGAAGTCGATAACCGACCTTGGTAATGAAAAGTGCCTGTCGTTGGATTTGGGAAAATCTTCAGGTCTTTTTTTATAGCTGTAGTGCTAGGCGCTACCTTTGTAGCAAAATATTCAGAAGTAGCAGTTGTCATCGTTGCTGCAGTTGGCTTTACGACATTTTCTAACAACTCGTTTTCTACCCTAGCAACTCGACTAGCTGCTGGTATACTTGCTACCCTACTGTAGCATAAATTATCAATATAGAAATCGTTATTCCAATACGCATAGAAATTAATTCTGCCT
>CALJVJ010000163.1 GCA_937974625.1 uncultured Saprospiraceae bacterium | reverse complement strand
CTTGGATAACAAACACAATCGTCTAACTCTAATGTCCATGTATAACATTGGTCCATTGTTTCGTCATTTGTACCCGCTAAGATTCTGAAAACAACGGCTGAAGTATCCGCATTATAATGGGTACTTATATCTCCTGCTGGTACTGGTGCACCATCGAACATAACGGAGTTGGTCAATAATTCCATATCCGCTAACACAATTTTAGGACCACTGATTTCGACTTCAAAATAGGGTGCTCCTCCTGGATTCATACAAGGGTCAATCCCTTCTGCTTTGTATTTATAGCAGAATTCCATGTCTACACTATTCGTACTTCCTTTACCATTTCCATCATTTGGACCCGTTCCAGTTCCAAAATCAAATCCTAAAAGAGAACCATTCTGAGCGGTACTTATATCCGTTTCATCTATAGTGGTATATTCAGAACCATAAGAGAAAGAAGGGGCTGGACTAATTGACGGAGTCGTTTGAAAAGCTTGTCCACAATGTCTTAATCCTTCTATTGTCGCTTGACTAAAAGTACAATCAATGGAAGCACAACCCGCAATTTGTGCTGGGTCTTGACATTTAACTGATGCCTCAATTCTCATGGTGACCGTATTGCCACCGGGTATATCATCGTAAATGCCATCTTTATCTACATCTTCAAAACCAATACCCGGCCCATCTGGGTCAAAGTTGAATTGGGTAGCATCTATCACAAAATCAAAATTGTCGTAATAATAAGAACCAACTGGTAAAGAAACCCCATTGATTTTTACATCTGCTGCATCGAGGGCATCCGCTTCACATAATTGGAAACCGATTTTTACATCTTCCCATAACCCAAGAATTGGGTCACTATTGGTACTTGTAATCACCGCATCGAAAACAGCATTATTACCACAAATTCCCGGATCGGTTATTTGAGTAATACTAACAGAAGCATTCGCTCCAAAGTTTGGTTTATAAGTTATGGTGCCATCTATAGTTGAAGGCTGAGTACATGGTGGTTCTTCTGGACTACAACCAAAAGAAGCTCCGTAGGTTAAATTATCTAATGTTTGTTCTGTATCACAAACTAAAGGTGCATCATAACAGACTTTAACTATTATACCTTCATCTTCTCCCAAGTACCCGTTTGGTAAATAAGAATCATCTACGAAAGCTTCTAAATACTTAGTTGCTGCATCGTAAGTATAATTAAGTGGTGTTCCACCAACTGAGATTTCATTTAATCCAAAATTATTTAAATCAATCCCATCTATCGTGAAATTGAATCCTGTTACTGTTGCGCCAATTCCTGTTTGAGTAACGGTAACACTATTACATTTTCTGGTCGCATTCGTAATTACTACGTTTTTTAGACTTTGACTTGTAATAGTAATAGTTGGTCGTTTTATGAAAGGGCTATATTCTACCGTACCATCTTTTGAGGCGGTACAAGGAATAGGTGGCGTAAATGCATCAGGTGCATATAGAAAATTAAAACTTGCATCGAATTTGAAAGATTGTGTTGGTGGCAAGTCGTAAATATCACAATTTGCTTGTACCGCAATATTGATTATTTGTACACTATCCGCACCAATATTTGCAAAAATAAAGGTTGGATTTTGGGCGTCGCTAACATCCCCTTCCATGATGGAATAATTAGGGTCAAAAGTATTAGCAAAGCCTCCATACTGTAGCCCAGGAGGAATGTTTAATACGAACTCTGAATTAAGTAGGGTTGTTCCGGAAGTATTTGATACATAGTAAGTTAACGTATCTGGTACGCCACAAACACTTAAGTCATTTACTTCAGGATAGCCCGGTATGCCATTCATGTCATCAATAAAGATGGTTGGACATTGGGCTTTTAGATTCGAAGTTGGATTAAAGGAAAAACAGAACAAAGCAACTACAAGTACTAAGTAGGTGGATAGTCGTTGCCAACAAGTAGGTTTTGGATTCGAACAAGTAGAAAGATTCATGAGATTTACTTTGATTTTAACCAATAGGATTTAAGCCTTTACCTTTACCATAGAAAGGAAAGAAGAATAATTTTACTCAGGACTGAGATTGAGTTGTAATGAGGGTATTTTTGGCTTTAATGAAGTGCTCTCTCTGTTAATTTTATACAAATAGGGGTAGAAATATTGGGGATAAATAGAATGGGGAGATGCTATAAATGGGGATAAATAGAAAATGGGAGTAAATTAAGGGGATTGTAGGTATTTTAAGGGAGGGCCCTAAATAAATGATGGGGAATAAGGTTGATTATTTAAAGTAGGAGAATTTCTTTCAGATAGGAAGATATTTATTGCTATGAAAGAGATTTACCTTTTTGTTTATCAAAATACATTGCAATTTATCGACTTTGTTAATTATTTTATGTTGTTGATGTAAAAAAAAGTGACAGGGTAAAATGCTTCATAGTTTAAAAATAATAATATTTAAAACAGTAATTTAACTTTGCCTACTTATTCTGTGCTATAACTTAGATAATCATATTGATATTTTTTTGAAACTTTAAGCGATTGATTATTAGAAGGTTAAGCTATTTTTTGATTTATGTATTACTGACATTTAGTGGTGTTAGTCATTAAATTAAAATAGTAATATTTTTTAAATAAATAAAATATTTATACGAATTAAACTTTTAATTTCTAAGGCGTGACGCTCAAAGTGAAAATTAGTTATACAATTAAATATTTACATGAACTGTTAGGCAATTAAATGCACTGATTTGACACCATATTTTTGTTTTTAGTCACTTAAAATTTATTTGCTACTTCTTGTTATTTATCTGCACAAATGATATGAAATAAAAAAAGCCAGAAAATTTACATTTTCTGGCTTTGAAATATTCAGTTATCCTAATTTTATTTTTGTATTACTTCAATTGTAACATTTTCTTAGATTTTGTACCAAATTTGGTAGATAATTGATAGTAAATAAAGCCATTGGTTAAATCTCCAATTTCTAATTGAATGGTGTTATAACCTTTAACTCCATCTTGCTTAATCGTTCTTAAAACGCTACCTGTTTCATCTCTCAACACTAATTGTACATTAGATTCACTTGGTAAATAGAAGCCAATCAGTGTTATATCATGGAATGGATTTGGCTGATTCTGGAACAATGCAAATTGGTCATCAGAGAGTGGGGTAGTGAAGTTCAACTGAACATCCATAGTCTCCCCTTCTTCGTTATAAGCTTCAACAGCTGTTGGTCGATTCAAGATATTTAATTGCTCGCTCAATTTACCATTCTTTAATGCCGTGAACTCGATAGTGAACAGGGTTTTCGGCTGGCTACTGTTAATTGGCAACTGCTTACTTCTAACTGTTTCCTGATTCCAACTTGTCGTAATCCTACCGGCATCCATTTTCTGCAATCCGAAGTTTTCTACCCCAGCAACGCCACTGTTCAGTTTTTCTAACTTTAAGTTTTCGTAGCCTAAAGTAAATTGATACCCTTGAATGGTCGCTAACTGATTGGTATTGAATGCTACCGTATAAGTCTCTCCTGCTTTCAACTGCTGGTCTGTTGTCGTAATTTCAAAAACATCCGCAGTGGTTCTGTCTTCCGCTTTTGCTAAACTATTAGGGCTAGCGTTACCGTTGACATCCCCTATTTTAACCGCGACAAAGTCCATTTCCATATCATGTTGTAAATCAACAATCTCTATCACTTCAGGGAAATTCTCTGACAGTGGTTGGTCAGTTGTAAACTCATAAGCTGCATCTACAAACCTCCAACTGTTATTATTGGTGAACTCCGTTTTGATATTCAAAATCAATTGTCTGATTTGCACCATATCAAAGGCGGTAATTGTACCTGATTGATTCACATCTGCCGCAATCATCTGATAAGGATTGTCAAATTGACTGATACCCAAGATATGCTTAGAAATCAATACTAAGTCAAAGGTGCTGACACCGTTTAATGGTTGTCTGTTCTTTTCAGGTTGAATAGTATATGGATTATCCATTGCCAACTCAAAGTTATAGAAACCATCTTCTGCGGTCATCATTTCTGTATCGGTTGTGCTAACCATGACTTCTTCTATCGTTTTCTGTTTCCAATCCATGATGGTACCAGAAACAAGCGCCATGCCTTGTGCGTCTGTGTTTTCACAAGCATTCATGTTGTCTTGTACCAAAACGTAGGTGGTACAGAAATCCCAGTTGCCTGCTTCGTCGATGACATATAAGTTAACGTTCTGTTGACCTAGGGTTGCACAATCAAAAGTAAGGACTTCAGGAAGAGCTTTTACTCCTGCTAAATCACTTGGTGCTGCTCCTAAAGAACTATGCCAGATTTTATAAACTAGTCTGTCTTTAGTGGTACAGTTATCACTGCTTCCTGCTTCGATGTCTTTCGCCCAAATCTGAATCATTCCTGTAGACATTAATTCTACAGCGATACCATTAATACAGTAAGGTGCAGGTTTCTTGCAATCTTTGAATTCATAGTTTACGGTTTCTTTAGCCGTATTTCCACAATTATCGGCAACCGTCCAGTTTACTTCATACGTAACTTGAGGAGCGACAGGGTAGTCAAAAGTAGCTCCTTCACCTGCTGCTAATTGAGTGCCGTTTGCACGAATGGTCCAGTTATAAACTAAACTTGCAGTAGCTGCTTCATTACAATCAGTTGCGGTGATAGTAAATTGCTTCGTCGCTCCACAATCTGCACCTTCCAAACAATTATCTACTGCTTCTACCGTAATCACAGGTGCCGTATCATCTTGTAATTTCAAGACTTGTGTGTAAACTAACTTGCCTACTTGCTCAAAATCTTTGGCAGTAATGGTTTGACCTTCAGTGACCATGCCCTGCTCATTTTCTATTCTAACAATGTCAATCGCTTTTGCACTTCCGTCATAAATGCACCCATTTATAATGGTGAAGGTTCTTACTACTTTTAAGCAAGCATCTTCTGTAGTCGTGAAAACTTTCTCGTCTACTTCATAAGTCATTAAATCACAAGCACCATTGGTAAGTAATACTTCAGAAGTTGGTACGGTCTCCCCACATGTTCCTTTCCAGTCAACAGGAAGGGTAATTGACCAATCCGTTTTTGCTTCAATGCTGATGGTTTGCTCTGACCAGTTAGACGTACGCCCTTCGCCATTCCAATCGGTTGCTCTATATCGACGTTTGATAGTTGCAATACCACAACTTTTTTCAATAAATTGATATTGTTGTTCGATGACTAAAGCTTGACAAGTTATATTGTCTGAACAATTTGGATTACCGTATTGCGTATTGAAGTCAGTGATTTGTGCTACTGACATATCCACCCACTCATTATCGTCCATTTTACCGTTGTCGTTTTTATCCGTTACTTCTAATCCGTTGCCATGACCATCATCACAACTACCTGTCATATCTGGTAAATCACTACAAATCGGTGCAATCTTATCTTCTACATTTACGGTCATCCAGCAAGTACTTTGATTGCCTTTGCTGTCGGTCACTCTTAAGTAAACTGTTGCTACTACGTGCGCATCGTTACAATCAAAAGTTACAGTTGTATCCCAGCTCACTTCATCTCTTGAGACTTCGTATTTTACAATACCACAAGCATCGTAAGACCCTCCATTAATATCTCTGTAATGTATTTTAGCATCGTTCTGCCCAAGTGATAAATTGATTTTATCGACACAAGCAGCTGACGGCGCGGTATTATCTTCAATTAAAATTAATTGCGTAATTGTATCATTAATAGTTTGCTCATGACAAGCATCTTGAGCTACCCACTGAACTATGAAAGAATCACAATCCAGCGCTTTCATTTCGCTCGCTTCGACTGACCATCTTGCCCCGTTCTCAATTCTAAAGACTGCATCCATGCTTACGGATACCTCAGAACAATTATCGATTGCAGTTGGATTATCCAACTTCGTAATGTCTAATGTACAAGCATCGTGAGGTAAATCTAAAGTTCTAGTAGGTAAGGTGTTGTCTACAAAAGCAGGTGCTAAAGTATCTTTCAATTCTATTAGCTGTGTGCCAATATGTTGAACTCCTGTCTGAGTATTGCACCAGTCTAAAATCTCCCAGTAACGGAATAACTTGATGCCGCAATCAGCAGGTACACTGACATCTCTTTTTTGTAAAATATATCCACAAACGTAGTTCGCAGTATCTAAAGGAATTGTATCCGTTGGGATAAGTATTCCGTTGACAACTTTTCCTACTTTGATACTCGGTACACCTGTTTTGCTAATATTATTTAAAGTACTTCCACTATCTTCTCCACAGCTTAAAACAATGTTTGCTGGTTTTACGATATCTGTAAATTGTGGTCTAAGTACAACGACTGACTGAGCGAAAGTCGCCACATTGCCACAAACATCCGTTGCTTTCCAATTTAACATTGCACGGGTGGTATCACAAGAACCGCCATCCTTTAAGATAGTTGCATCTACAAATTCTACAGTTGCGGTATCGCAATTATCCAATGCAGTTGGTACAGGAATGCCTAAGCTTTCTGCAGTTAAATCCATACTACATAACCTGAAGGTATCTGCTACTGTCGAAATATTAGTAAATACTGGAGGTGTTTGGTCCAATAAATTGACGGTCACATCGCAGCTTGCATTTTGAGGACCATTATTACAGAAGGTTAGGTTTAAATCTTCATAATAGCGCTTTTCAATCGTTGCAGTAATTGTTCCACTACATTGGTCAATCATATCTTTGGTGATACTTGGATAGTTGCCACCTTTTCCACCACCTGTTCCTAATACCGTAGATTGCCCATTTTTATCGACTCCTTTTAAAGTAATGTGATAATACATGGTATCTGTAATCGTATCGCAAGCAGTTTCTAATAAATCATCTGGTGTTAAGACTATAGAACACACAGAACCTAATGACACATTGATTTCATCATTGCATACAAGTGCTGCACCTTGGACCGTCATGATACCTTGGGTTGTTTTGACAGTATCAGATTTTAGCTTGTATTCTACTAAATAGGTTCCTAAACCAAAGGTATCTTTGATGATATCCGTATTAGCCACACAGGTATCTAAACATAAATCTCCGTGGACATTAAATACTCTGACGATTTGTGAATCTTGGATAGTGCCACAAGCTGCCATGACGGTAGCTGGTTTGATACCTAATATAGCATAGGATTCATCGCAAGTCAGATTAGCATTTAAGTTGTTTGGTGGCGTCAATTCAATTTCTCTTTCAGTACATACAATGTTTGCATGCCAACCATTGCTCTTATTATTGTCACCATTGGTCACAAAACGGAAGGTTAAACAACCTGTTGCATTAGTATCTGGGTCGCAATGTGCTGCTACCCAACCACCAGTTTTACTTACCCCTTCTCCTTCATATTGTCCAATTAATGGCGCTGCAATGCTAGCACCGTCGTGGACATATAAAATATCTCCTGGTGCGGTACTAAATTCTGTGAAGTTGAATTGTAAGCGTTGCCACTGATTCGTAGGACAAATCGTATGTTGGTTATCTCTAGCTGTCGTATCGATATACAAACCATCTACTAAGCCGTCATCCATGAATCTAGACTTATCATCACAATTCAGCATAGTATCAATTCTTGGGGTATTGGTTACGGCAGTGATGAAATTATGTGCACTTGATAATTGTGGTGCTCCAGGTGTTCCATCAGGACTCGTTGCCAATTCATATCTACAAGAGCCATTGTATTGACAGAAGTTGGCAATTGTTAATTCTCCATTTGTACTTTCAAATGTAGCAGTGTAGCCTTGATTGTCGTAGTGTCTAATTTTTAATTCGTATTTAAAGAAACTTCCTTCCTTGCCATTAGGTATCGCTACGGTACCTAATGGAACTAAATCATTTGAGGTGGAGTACATTCCCGTATTACTAACCAATGACCAAGTTTGATTTGCTACTGTTGAAAGAATCGTAATGGTTTCATCAAATTGACCATCTCCTGCACCCGGTGCAGATTCGTTTGATAAACAATTACATGGGTCAAAAATTCTTGCATAGTGTAAAGGCGTTAAGGCAAAATCTAAAGATGTATTGGTATAGTTTAATTCATCATCATCATCCATTGGTTCTTGATAGAGGACTAGGTCAAATACATCAGAGACTACTGTAGTTTTATTGAATTGTACACCATTGTCATCTGAATCGGTCATATCTGACATTCCTCCTTTTTCTAATGGCCCAATACCTGTATAGGCACCAAATCCATTTCCATCAGAACTTGCGAGCCAATTAGGTATATTTTGTAATTGTACATAGTATTTATCTGGGAATATGGAAGTAAATAAATATTTTCCATTTTCATCTGTCATCATTGTATCTAAATACATATCATCTTCTGTTCCTACATGACCGTCATCTCCAGGCATACATAGTACTATTTCTATTTCTTCCATTAATTGCTCTCCAATGTCTATACTTCCATCATTAGTCCTATCGAACCATGTTGTTCCACCTAGATCTATCTTTCTAATTAAACCAAAATCGATGTCAAAATTAGTAGAGATGCTACTGTCGCCATCATTGGTAGGTTCTGTATATAATGCTAAGCTAACTAAACCACTGGTGATAGTTGAACCTGTTTGGATTCCACTGTCATCGTTGTCAATGTCATTGTCTGGGTCTGTTGGCGATTCGTAGTCTCCTGAACCTGTAACTAAATGAATTCCTTCACCCGTTGCACTGACCATGTTGTAAGGAATGTTGTTGGCTAATTGTACAAAGTATTCTCCAGGATATAGGTCATCAAAACGGTAATGACCAGTACTATCAGTTATCATTCTTTCTATTTCAATGTCATCTGCACTACCTGTGATGCCGTCACCGCCATCCTTGAATAAGATTGTTTCAATCCCTGGAATACCTGGTTCGTTGGTATCTACTAAACCATTATTATTCAAATCCTCCCAAACATAATTTCCGAGAGATAGTAATTCGAATAAACCAAAATCAATGGTATAGTTAGTCGTAGAATCACCATCTCCATCCGTCCATGGCTCAAGGTATAGGTGAAGATTGATTTCTTCACAAGTTATAATTTGACTACCATCTGGATTGCCTATTAGCGTACCATTATCATCATGGTCAATGTCCGTATTAGGGTCTGGTGCTGGTTCAAATGTACCGTTACCGTCGCCTAAAGTAGTGCCTTCTCCAGTTGAACTCACAAAATGAGGCTGAATATTGCTTAATTGTACAAAATAATTACCAGGATATAAATCTATGAACTCATAAGCTCCATTGCTATCGGTTGTATCTTTCCCGATTTCAATATCATCTTTGGTTCCTGGTTGATTATCAGGACCTATTTTGATTAAGGTAACTTCAATGCTATCAAAACCAGGCTCGTTGGTATCTACTATTCCATCATTATCTAAATCTTCCCAAACTAAACTCCCGATTTCTAAGGACTCGTATAAACCGAAGTCAACGGCGTAGTTAGTGGTGTTATCTAAATCGTCGTCATTAGTAGATTCTGTATATAAAGCTAAGCTAAAAATATCACTCTTAACGATTTTTGTACCATCTGCTAAGTAGACTTCTGTACCATCGTCATCATTATTGATATCATTGTCAGGGTCTGCGGCTGGTTCGTTGGTTCCAGTGCCATCTGCATCCAAAAACCCTTCCCCAGAAGAACTATTGAAGCCATCAGGAATATTACTTAGGGTCACGAAATATTCATTTGGATTTAAGTATTCAAACAAATAAGCACCATTGGCATCAGTGGTATCTTTTCCGATTTCGATATCATCATCTGTACAAGCTACACCATCCGGTCCAGGTTGTGCAAGGGTTACGATAATATTCGGGAAGCCAGGTTCGTCCGCATCTTTCACGCCATCGTTATCATAATCTTCCCATACTAAGTTACCTAAATCAATGGTCTCATATAAACCAAAATCAATTCGGTAATTAGCGGTACTATCTGATGCACCGTCACTATCTGGTTCGTCGTATAAATCAAGGCTGACAATGTCCGACATCACCATGATGTTATCGCCTAATCCCATTTGTGTGCCATCATCATTGTCATCGATATTATCATCAACCATGCTTGACGGTTCAAAAATACCTGTTCCAGTCACGGTGTTAATTCCTTCTCCTGTAGAACTGTAGAATCCTGTTGGGATACCGCTAGTTAGCTTAACCCAATAATCTCCAGGCTCTAAAGTTTGGAAGATATACCTACCATCTGCGTCGGTAGTATCTCTGCCGACTTCTATATCATCGCTATTTGCTTTCGTATCATCTGCTGTTTGGTATAAAATAACTTCAACTCCTTCAATACCGGGTTCTCCAACATCTACTAGACCGTTGTTATTTAAATCTTCCCAAACTAAGTTTCCTGCTTCTAAGGTGTTATATAAACCGAAATCAACATCTATATTGATAATTGAATCTGTCTGCTCGTGATACAAAACCATGCTTATCAAGTCTGACATGACCATGATCGTACCATCTGGCATATTCATCTGCGTACCATTATCGTCCATATCCATATAGATATCTGCGTCTGGTGCTGGCTCGTAAGGACCTGTGCCTGTGATATATCCTGTGCCTTCTCCTGTAGAACTCATAAATCCATCTGGGATACCATCACTTAATTTGATGTAGTACATACCTGCGTCTAAGTTGACAAACAGATAATTTCCAGCTGCATCCGTGGTGTCTTTGCCAATTTCTACATCGTCATTCCCTCCTTTTGTACCATCAAAGTCTCTAAATAAAGTAACTTCGATGCCTTCCATACCAGGCTCTTCGGCATCAACAATTCCATTGTTATTTAAATCTTCCCAAACTAAGTTTCCTAAAATCAAGGTCTGGAATAAACCGAAATCAACAGATAAATTAGTATTGTTCTCTGTATCTTCATCATTGATTGGTTCATCATAAAGATTTAAGCTAACCATGGTACTCATAATCATAGAGTCCATGAAAATACCATCATCTAAGTTGTCCGTATTGATATCCGCATCTGGCGCAGGTTCGAAAGCTCCTGTAGTGCTGGTACTATTAATCCCCTCACCCGTAGAAGAAATCATACCATATGGTAAATCGATAATTTTTAAATAGTAATCACCAGGATATAGGTTATCAAATAAATAATGTCCGTCTATATCTGTGGTATCATTACCCATATTGATATCATCACTACTCATTTTGATACCATCTCCGCCATCTTTGAATAAGGTGACTACGATGTTTTGCATCTTTGGCTCACTTGCATCCGCTTTACCATCATTATTTAAATCCTCCCATACTAAGTTTCCAATGGACATGGTCTCAAATAAACCAAAGTCAACCGTTAAGTTAGTCGTAGAATCGATGTCACCATCATTAGTAGGTTCGTCATATAAGCCAAGACTTAAAATATCGGACATAATGCGCATATTGCTACCCACTTGCATACCTGTACCATCATCGTCATTGTTGATGTTATTATCTGGGTCTGGTGCAGTTTCATATACGCCAGTACCCGCAGCAACTAAATTTCCTTCTCCTGTAGCACTTACCATATTTGCCGGAATACCACTTTCTAATACAATAAAATAATTGTTTGGGTATAAGTCTTCGAATAAGTAGTTACCATTTGTATCAGTGGTATCCCTAGCAATTGTTATATCGTCACTAGTTCCTTTGACTTCATCTGGACCAGGTTGGTAAAGGACTACTTCTATGCCTTCCATTCCTGTTTCTCCGTTGTCAACGGTTCCATTATTATTTAAATCTTCCCAGACCAAGTTTCCTATTGTTAAAGTATGGTATAGACCGAAATCAACATTATAGTTGGTGGTATTATCGGTATCGTCATCATTGGTTGGTTCGTTGTATAATTCCATTAAGACCAAGTCAGACATAACCATTGCATCCATTTGAGTTCCATTGTCATCATTATTGACCTCGGCGACATCTGGGTCTGGTGCAATTTCGTAAGTCCCTGTACCAAAGACAATTGCATCACCTTCTCCAGAAGAACTGATGAAATCTGTAGGAATACCATCGTTTAATTTTACGTAGTATTCACCCGGATAAATGGTATCGAATAAGTATTGTCCGCCAGCATCAGTCAATATGGAATCTAAAACAACATCATCTGCGTTGCCTTTGATGCCATCTGTCCCAGCAGTTAATAAAAGCACCTCTACACCGTCAATACCTGGTTCTCCTACGTCTACGGTTCCATTATTATTTAAATCTTCCCAGACTAAGTTTCCTAATTCCATAGCTGGAATTAAACCAAAGTCAACGGAGAAATTAGTATTAGAATCTAGGTCTGAATCATCTACTGGTTCCATATTTTTTACCAATTGGAAAGTATCTGACATGACCATTGTACCTATTTGTGTACCATCGTCATCATTGTCCGTATCTCCATCTGTATTTGCTCCAGGCTCGAAAATTGGAGCATTTGTGCCC
This sequence comes from uncultured Saprospiraceae bacterium, assembly GCA_937974625.1. Taxonomy (GTDB): domain Bacteria; phylum Bacteroidota; class Bacteroidia; order Chitinophagales; family Saprospiraceae; genus JAFMDF01. The sequence continues at coordinate 17,914 of CALJVJ010000163.1, read as the reverse complement.
GTTGTTCCTGCACCGTTAGCACTTACATATCCTGCTGGAATACCATCACTTAATTTAACAAAATAAGTACCTTGTCCTAAGAAAGTGAAGTTATAATTTCCATTCGCATCAGTAGTATCGGTTTGTACTAATTGGTCGTCTGCTGTGCCTTTTTCGCCATCAGGGCCAACGTTATAGATTTGGACTTCTACGCTATCAATACCTGATTCTGTACCTTCATCAAATTGACCATCATTATCTAAATCTTCCCAGACTAAGTTTCCAACAGAAATCGTTTGGTACAAACCAAAGTCTACCGCTAAGTTCGTAGTCGTATCGATGTCTCCGTCATTGGTTGATTCGTCACTTAGGCTCAAAGTCACTAATTCTGACATCACCATACGCATTATAGGTGTACCCATTTGTGTACCACTATCATCATCATTGGTGTCTGTATTGTCGGGGTCGGCAGCAGGTTCCGCGGTGCCACTGCCCGTGAAAATTCCTGTGCCTTCTCCTGTGGATGAGTGCATGCCTGACGGGATGCCATTGTTTAACTTAATATAGTAATCGCCAGGATAGAGACTATCGAATAAGTATTGACCTCCATTTGCGGTCAACATACTTTCGAGAATTGTATCGTTGGCATTGCCTTTGATGCCATCGCCTCCATCACTGATTAATTGTACTTCGATGCCATCGATACCTGTTTCTCCATTATTATTTAAGCCATCGTTATTATTATCTTCCCAAACTAAGTTTCCAATACTCAATAAACGGATTAAACCAAAATCTATCGATAAATTGGTGTTATCATCTGTATCACTGTCATCTGTTGGTTCGGTATAAGCTTGAATTTGGAAAGTATCGGACATCACCATTAACTGGTCTCCAATAATCATTTGGGTACCATCATCGTTGTTATCAACATTACTATCTGTACCTGTAAATGGTTCAGTGGTATTAGTTAATGTCCCGTCTGCACCTGTTCCTGTAGAAGAGTACATATCGGTTGGTGTACCACTATTTATTTTTACAAAATAAGTACCTTGTGTCACATATTCGAATAAGTAGTTTCCGTTGGAGTCCGTTGTATCTCGCTTGATTTCAATATCATCTCCTGTGCCTTTTGCTCCGTCAGGACCTAATTCGTAAAGAATCATTTCAACCCCTTCAACGCCAGGTTCTCCTATATCTGCGGTCCCACTATTGTCCAAATCTTCGAAAACTAAGTTTCCAACAGACATGGTTTGCAGGATGCCAAAATCGACGGTTAGATTGGAAGTAGAGTCTGCGTCTCCATCATTGGTTGGTTCATCGCTTAAGCTTAATAATACGATGTCGGACATGACCATAGTAGCTGCGCCACTGCCCATTTGCGTACCGTTGTCATCGTTGTTGGTGGCGTCTGCTTCTGCATTTATGCCAGGCTCATGAGTGCCTATACCTGTAATGATTGGTGTACCTTCTCCTGTGGAAGAAATCATCCCTGGTAATAAACCACTGTTCAATTTAACGAAGTATTCGCTAGGATATAAAGTATCAAATAAGTAGGCACCGTTGGTATCTGTTAGTACGGTATCAATACCTATATCATCTCCTGTTCCTTTCTGCCCATCAACTCCTGCTTGATATAAAATGACTTCAATGCTATCAACTCCTGTTTCGTTATTATTGAATAAACCATCGTTATTGCTATCTTCCCAAACTAAATTTCCAATACTTAATAATCTGATTAAACCAAAATCTATACTTAGATTGGAACGATTGTCTGCATCTTCGTCATCGGTTGGTTCTGTGAATTTGAATAAGTTAACCGTATCTGACATCACCATTAATTGACCATCCCCGATAGCTATCGGGGTCATTTGTGTTCCATCATCATCATTATTGGTATTGCCATCAGTCATCGCTCCAGGCTCATAAGTTACTGGATTGCTTCCATCAAAACCAGTCCCAGTTGCACTGTACATATTGGCTGGAATGCCGCTATTTAATTTGACGTAATAGGTTCCTGCGATAAGCGTATCGAATAGGTAATGACCTGTCGCATCTGTTGTATCAATAGCAATTTCTAGGTCATCATTTCCTCCTTTTTTTCCATCAGGACCGACGGCATATAGGATTACTTCTACGTCTTTGATACCTGCTTCATTTGCTTCTGCTTGCCCATCATTGTCTAGGTCTTCCCAAACCAAATTACCTATCGATAATGGTACAAAAAGACCAAAATCAACAGATAAATTAGTTGTGGAATCGGAATCTGAGTCAGTAGTTGGTTCCTCTCCTAGACTTAATTGGATTAACTCAGACATGACCATCGTACCCATTTGGGTGCCGTTATCATCATTGTCTGTCTCTATTGCATTTACATCAAGCCCAGGTTCTGTGTTTAGGTTATTGTTTTCTTTGGCAGTCGAGGAAATCATACCAGTTGGAATGTCATTTAATTTGACAAAGTATTCGTTGGGTAATAAATCTTCAAATAAATATTGGCCATTGGCATCTGTGGTATCTATGGCAATTGTTACATCATCATCATTACCTTTGACGCCGTCTTCTCCTGCGGTAAATAGTACAACTTCAATATTTTCAATTCCTTCTTCATTATTGTTTACTCCATCATTATTGCTGTCTTCCCAAACTAAATTTCCTAAAGTTAGGGTGTGGAATAAACCAAAATCTACATTATAATTAGTCGTAGAATCAGTATCTCCATCATTAACTGGTTCGTCAAATAAGACCATGCTTACTAAATCGGACATAATCATGGTGCCCATCTGCGTCCCATTGTCATCATTGTCTAATTCTGTAGCATCGGGGTCTGGTGCTGTTTCGTAAGCTCCTGTACCAATGGCAGTTGAGTCGCCTTCTCCTGTGGAGCTAATCATGTCTACTGGAATGCCACTATTCAATTTGACGTAATATTCACCAGGGTAAAGGCTATCAAATTGGTATTGCCCACCTGCTGCGGTAAGGATAGAGTCTAAGACTTCATCATCTGAGTTGCCTTTGATATCATCGGCTCCATCGTTTAATAAATAAATGGTGACGCCATCAATTCCAGGTTCTCCTGCTTCTGCTTGTCCGTCATTATCTAAATCTTCCCAGACTAAATTTCCTAAAGACATTGCTGGAATTAAACCGAAGTCTACACTTAGATTGGTGTTGTTATCGGTGTCTTCGTCGTTTATTGGTTCTGTATTTTTTACTAATTGGATGGTATCTGACATAATCATTGTGCCCATTTGGGTACCATCGTCATCGTTGTTGGCATCATTATTAGTGGTTGCGCCAGGCTCATAATTTGGGGCAGTATTTCCTGTAGTACCTGCTCCATTTGAACTGACATAACCTGTTGGAATACCGCTGTTTATTTTTACATAATAAGTGGCTGCTGCCAAATATTCAAATAAATAATTTCCATTTGAATCGGTTGTCTCTTCTCCTATTTTGACATCATCGTTCGTCCCTTTTAATCCATCTGGACCGAGATTGTATAAGGTTAATACGACATCTTCAATACCTGATTCTGTGCCACTATCAAATTGACCATTATTATTTAAATCTTCCCATACTAAGTTACCAATGGATAACATTTGGATTAGGCCAAAATCAACAGTTAAGTTGGAATTAGCATCGGTATCTCCATCTGTAATTGGCTCGTCATTTAGATTTAAAGTAAAGATATCTGACATAACCATTGTCCCCATTTGAGTACCACTATCATCATTATTAGTGTTGGTCACATCAGGGTCTGTTGCTGGTTCTGCACTGCCCGCACCTGTAATGGTTAGGACCCCTTCTCCAGTGGAACTAATCATTCCTACAGGTATACCACTATTCAACTTGATATAATAATCACCAGGATATAAACTATCAAATACATACTGTCCACCTCCTGTAGTGATGACAGAATCTAAAGCAATATCATTCCCATCTTTTACACCATCTACTGGGTCAAAAAGAATAACTTGAATCCCATCAATACCCGGTTCTCCATCATTTAATCCATTATTGTCTACATCTTCCCATACGACATTACCTACACTCATCAATGGTATTAATCCAAAGTCGATGGATAAATTGGTGTTGTTATCGGTATCTTCATCATTCGTAGGTTCTGTATTAGGCGTGACTTGGAAGGTATCACTCATAATTATTAGCGTATTGCCAACAATCATTTGTGTACCATCATCATTGTTATTGACATTTAAGTCTGTTCCTGTAAATGGTTCATAGGTACTAGCGGCTGTTCCATCCGTACCTGTTCCTGTAGAGCTATACATATCCGTAGGAATGCCATCATTTAATTTGACAAAATAAGTCCCTTCGGCTACAAATTCGAAAAGATAATTTCCATTACTATCCGTTGTATCTTTTTTGATAGAAATGTCATCCATAGAGCCTTTTAATCCATCTGGACCTACGGCAAAAAGCGCTACTTCTATCGCTTCGATACCTGTTTCGCTAATATCTTTTAAACCATTATTATTAGCATCTTCCCATACTAAATTTCCAACGCTCATGGTTTGCAATAAACCAAAATCTACACTTAAATTAGACGTTGAATCGATGTCGCCATCATTGATTGGTTCTTCGTTGATAGATAAGGTAACTAAGTCAGACATGACCATTGTGCTCATTTGTGTCCCACTGTCATCATCGTTAGTATCGGTTGCATCAGGGTCAGCGGCTGGTTCGAAAGTACCTACGCCTGAAATGGTATTTATACCTTCTCCTGTAGAACTTATTAATCCTGGATTTAGGTCAGTTAATTTTACAAAATAGTCTCCTGGAGTAAGACTGTCGAATAAATATAAACCTCCTCCTGTAGTAATCATCGAGTCCAATAGAACATCATCATCGGTACCTTTGATATCATCCGTTCCAGCAGTAAATAATTGAACTTTTATGTTGTCAATTCCTGTTTCTCCATTATTATTCAATCCATCATTATTGCTATCCGTCCAAACTAAATTACCGAGACTTAACATTGGAATTAAACCGAAATCAACTGATAAATTGGTGTTATTATCTGTATCGTCATCATTCGTTGGTTCTGTATTTTTAGCTAGGTTTACCGTATCGGACATTATCATGCTGCCCATTTGGGTGCCATCGTCATCGTTGTTGACATTGGTATCTGTATTTGGACTAGGCTCGTAGGTACTAGCTCCACTTCCATCTTTTCCAGAACCAGTTGAACTTATTAAATTAGCAGGAATACCAGCATTTATTTTTACATAATAAGTACCTGCAATTAGGGTGTCAAAAAGGTAATTTCCGTTAGCGTCAGTAATATCAATGGCTATTTGTACATCATCATCTCCACCCTTTACTCCATCTGCTCCAACAGCGAAAAGCATTAGTTCTACCTCTTCCACTCCTGACTCTGTTTCACTATCAAATCTTCCATCATTATTATCATCTTTCCACACTAAATTACCGATGGAAAGTGGGGTAAATAGACCAAAGTCTACGGCTAGATTAGAAGTAGAATCTACATCTCCATCATCGGTTGGCTCGTCGCTCAAAGTCAAGGAAACTAACTCAGACATAACCATCGTACCCATTTGTGTCCCATTGTCATCATTATTTAAATCATCACTGTCTGGGTCTACTGCTGGTTCTGTATTTAAGGTATTATTTTCTTTTCCGGTAGAAGAAATCATTCCATCAGGAATACCACTATTTAATTTGACGTAGTATGCTCCTGGATATAAACTATCGAATAAGTATTGACCACCTGCTGCGGTAATTACGGAGTCAATAATATTATCGTCTGTATTCCCTTTTGTGTCATCGGCTCCATCATCTAATAAATAGACAGTGATGCCATCAATACCTGCTTCGCCATTATTATTTAAGCCATCATTATTTTCATCTTCCCATACTAGATTACCGATACTAAGCAAACGGATAAGCCCAAAATCTACAGAAAGATTTGTTAGACTATCTAAATCACCATCATTAGTCGGTTCCATTAAGTGGACTAATTGAACTGTATCACTCATAATCATGCTTGCCATTTGTGACCCATCATCATTATCGTTTATATCGTCATTTGTCATGGCACCTGGTTCATAGTCAGATGTAGCAGTCCCATCGACGCCTGTTCCTGTCGCACTAGTCATTCCATTAGGAATACCACTGTTTATTTTTACATAAAAAGTACCTGGGTCTAAACCTTTGAAAACATAGTTTCCTGAATCATTTGTTAATAAAGTGTCTACAGCTATATCGTCTCCACCATCTTTTTTCCCATCGGGACCTACATTGAATAGAATTAACTGAACATTTTCAATTCCTGGTTCCCCTTTATCTGCTAAGCCATTATTATTCAAATCTTCCCACACCAAATTTCCTAAACTTATTGTCGGGATTAACCCAAAATCAGCTTTGTGATCAATGGAACCAAATTCTCCTGTCATAAAAGGGATAACTGGAGCTTCTGAGTGACCACAACCTATTCCTTCTACAGCATCGGAATCAATGTTATCCTTTATGCCAACATTATTTACTGTCAGGTTATATACCTTCTCATTTGCGGTTAATTTATTTTTTGTTGCATCCCAGTCTCCTTCAGCTCCCAAGACAATATAATATTGTGTATTAGGATTTAATGCATTAAAATGGGTCACTGGTGTGCCGTCAGCATTTAATCCTGTCGTATCTACATTTGAGAAATTGAAGGCATAATAGCCCTTTAGATTTGTTGTGTCTAAGCCAATTAAGGTGCAGTTTTCATCATAAAGACGGATAACTACTTCCGCTATTCCTTTTTCACAAGCATCTTGAATACCATCTCCATCATAGTCTTCCCAAACGTAATTTCCAATTTCGAGTGGTAGTGGGTCGCAAGCACTTAGGGCAACGACATCTCCACCAATACCTTTAAAATCTTCCCCTGGTCCACTTGTTCCATCATAAGAAGGTAAATAAGAAATGGTCGCTGCTGGTCTTAGTATATACTCACTAGAATTATTACCTGTAGTTGTATAGTCATGTGGAAAAATTAATAAGCCATGCGGACCATCTTCTTGAATAATATCTGCACTAGAAATTAAATAATCAAACGTACCATCTTCTTTTTTCCAGATTCCTATGCCTCCATAGCCATCGTCTGGTCCATTTTGGTCCGCTCTATAATGAATTCTTGGATTATCATGCAAATCATTAAATATTCCATCACCACCTGTGCTTTCCATGATATGATAAGTACCTCCATGGTTGTGAGAAGAACCAAGTAAATTAAAACATCCTGTTCTGATTCCTGCAACTATGGTTCCTTCAGGGGTAAATTCTAAATCAGAAATGGCTACCCAATTATCGTTTACAAATGGACCACCTATTTGACCATTCCCTTGTAAACTAGTGTGAAACTGTGGTGCACCAGTAAAATCTCCATTTGCGTCTAAATCAATCGAATATAATTCAGGGTCTAAATCGAAATTAAGTGTCCCAAAAAATACTTTATCGTGTGTTAAATTTATGGTAACACCATACGGCTTTTTATCAGGAGCAATTCCTGCTGCTCCGTTATCTGCATCGAACGGGTCAAATGTACTTAAGGTCGTACCATCTGCACCAATTCTATAAATTTTACCATCTTCAAAATTGGTCACAAAAAATTGATTGTGTAAAGAGTCATAATCTATGTTTCCTAAAGCTGGACCAGTATTTCTAACTAAGGTTTCATTTCCTTCACAGTTGATATTTGTTAAGCTGGCAGCTAATTGAGGTAATTGAGCAAAAACAGTTGCTTGTCCTGTATAGGCATCAATTTTATAGATAGTACCTGCTGCTCCTAAATCTGCTGCTCCACCACCGATTTCTCCATAACGAACTACGGCTGCCCTTGTAGAGGAAATAAAACCATACCCCGCACCATAATGAGCAGAGGCAGTGGCATAAATGTTTTTATTATTATCTATCGTCAATCCAAACACATTTCCTACGGAATCAACCCGCCAAGAAGGGTGGTGATAATCTCCCAGATTATTTAGTGGACGGTCATTGCCAACGGCTAAACTTCTAATATCAAATACTCCAAATGTATAACGTTCGTTTGGGTCTGATTGAACTAAAGTGCCACATGTTACAAAGCCCATCCCGTCAGCAAATTTCTTGCCGTCGTAATGAGAATCGCTTCCGATGTTGAAAAGTGGATTTAAACAATCATTGCTATCATACAATCCTAAATCTATACAGGTTCCTGCTTGCTGAAATTGAACCAGAGAATTTTCTCCATCCAAAAATGTTGGTTGGGCATAACAAGTGATTTGTCCAGGTAGATTAAACTCAATTCTATAGGTTTCTCCTGTTGTTGTGCTTGAGATTTGATATTCTCCTTCCGCATCTGTTATAGAGGAACCAACTAAATTTCCATCACAATCAAAGGCACTCACTTCTATGCCTCCGAAACCTCCTTGGTTGTCATTATTGATGCCATCAAAGTTTAAATCTTTATAGACCATTCCTGCAATACCAACTGAGCAGTCAGGGGTAACATCCATACCTGGATTTAAGGGTAATTCACATGGGTCACAATCATTATCTATGATGACCGCCAAACAATTGCTTAAAGCTTCACAGTTACCAGAACTACAGTTACCTGTATTCGTAGTAACTAATCGATAATAAGTAGTTTCTGATATATCTGCCGGTGGAGGATAGGTCGTATTTGTTTCATTAAGAATATTTGTAAATCCTGTCTCACAACTTGTGGTACTACTTTGCCATTGATAAGTAATATTTCCTTCTCCAACAGCTGGCGTTGTTACCGTTAATGCTACGGGTATGTTATCTTGGCAAATTGTTTGATTTCCTGCAATTACTGGTGCGGTAACCGTTGCTACTTCTATATTAACGGTAATAGTAAAAGCACCACATATTGGGTTGTTACCAGTTCCGTCAGAATTTAAACTAAAGGTTCCACATGCCTCTAGAGAATTTATGGTAATTGAATTATTACAAGCATTATAAGTTAGCCCTGTATTGGCTCCTCCTTCTTGCCAGGTACCTTCACAAATAGTACCTTCACAATTAATTAAATCTTGTAGGAAAAGTACTTCGTTGATGGCACCTTCACAAAGGGTAGTGTCAACAACCAGATTGTTATTAGTAGGACAACATTCTTTTAATATATTGATTGCTTTTGAATAGGTTGCTGGAACGTGAGCAATTCCTTCATTTGGTATATAAGAATGATTACCTGTTGCTCCTCCTGCATCTATAACTGCTACACAATCATCGGCTAAAGTCCCAACATATAATTTTCCAACATCTTCACTATAGGTAATTCCCCAAGCACCCCCAAAACCAACTTTGTCTAAGGTACTATCTGTGATACTGTGAACAAGATTCCCAGAGGAGTTGATTTTGTAAATGGTTGTTGCACCCGTTTGTGCATGAAAGGTAACCATGAACCAATTCAAATGCTCATCTTGTGCCACACCTAGTGCATAATTATTTGAATCATTATTATTAATAGTCGCCACTGGCGTAAAAGCATCTAAATCTGTATCTACTCTATATATAGTATGATTTCCGCCCAAACCGGCCCAAGAGGACGTGATGTATAAATGTCCATCTTTGCCTAGTGTTAATCCCCAACTTGCAATATTATTTGGTAGCGTTAGTGAATTGATAGGGGCTTTGGTACATAAATCATAAGAGACTACTTCAAAGGCTCCTGTATTTGGATTCTGACCAACTGCATATAAGGTATTTTCAATAGATGTTAAATTATAGGAATATAGCCAATTAGGAATAAAATTGTTATCAATTACATTTCCATCACAGTCCAACTTAAATAACCTATTAACTGCAGCATCTCCAGTTTGGTTGATTTGTGAAATATACAAATTACCGTTTAGGTCAGCGACTACGCCATGTGGATTATTGATTACTTCAGCACCGACCCAAGTTGAGCCTATTTCTGAACCTACAGAACCATCCGAGTTTAATTCAAATTTATGAGTTAAATCTAAAGTTGGGTCATTGACATAAAGATAGTTTGTACAATTACAGGAGGAAGAGGCCATTGACATAGCGGCTTCTTGGTGTAAAAACTTATTAAGCTTTATGTTTGATACTATATCACCTTTTCTTAGGATAAGCGCTGTTTCTTCCTTTAGTTGAATATAGGTTTGTTCGAAAAAAGTTTCCCCTTTTTTTATAGAAACGTCCTTAATGTCACTTGCTTTTAAAGAGCTTACTAAAAGAATAAAACTCAGTAATAACAAGCATCTATTTAAAATAAAAGGATAGTACAATAGCTTTACGTCTGTAGACTTAAGACAATACGTTGGATTTGTAAGCGTGAAATTTTGGAACATGATGACTTGTTGGATTTTACGTATAATAATTTGTTAATCAAGGGGATGAGATTTTGCCAACTAATGATTTGTTTTTTTGCATTAATAAGTAACCCTAGTATGAGTCATTAACTCCTACTGGTTATTTCATTATTAATGGATTCAATCTGTTAATGAGGTCGCAATATTTAACCTCTTGCCCAAAATTTGTCCCTACTATTTACAGTATTAGTGAGATGAGAAATTGGACTGCAATTATTTTATCGGTTATTGGAATACTAAAAAGTCCCAGTCACTAAGACTGGGACAAAAAGTATGGTAAAGACTATTTTTGCCGTATTGTGGTGTCCAATTCCTACTACTTTATTATGTAAAATTGATAGAAATATATCTAGGTGTTCTATTTAGGGATACACATAGATTGGACGTGTATTCTATTTCAAGACGTAGGATTTTTGCTATCTATGATAATAGACAGTGAAAAACTACAAATACTGAAACAGATTGTTATTTCCTTAATTGTCACGATGGAGTTAATTAAGAATTAGCAACAATAGTTTTGTAATATGGAGTAGTAAAGAGTTAAAGAGAAGAAGTGGTACTTGAGATAACAGACTACTTCATTAATTCGAAGCTGCTGCTATCTAATGTTTTTTATCGATAAATAGTCTTCTTTTATAAACTTATACTCCAAGTTAGGATACTTTTATCCTGACTTATTTTATTTAACTATGTATTATATTAATAACGAGGTTGTATAAACACTGTTATTTCTACATAGAAAGAATTATTGCTACTAAAAACATGATAGCGTTCTATGAAATTTAGCTGTGTAAATACAATGTACTCAGTGGAGGGAATTAGGTGTTGATTTTTTTAGAAAAAGATTCTCTGGAAAGTTAGTAGTTGATAAGGTAGATTTTGTGTAATAGTTGGAATGTGTGGAGGGGAAATTTTTTATGGCCTTTTTTCTGTTAACAAATATAAATGATAAAGTAAGAAAAAAGGTACGCCAAGTTTATTAAATGTGACAGTATTTGTTATTGTATAGTATTTTAAATGCTTTTATATCTTTTTCTAAATTAGCGACTTAACCTTCTTTTTTTTATTTAATTTCCTAAATTGGTGACGAAGAATCGTTGGAAAATTTTACAAAAAAAGACATTTTTTTCAAAAAATACCCTTTTACTGGTATTAACGGTATAGGATAAAAGAAGGCACACTTTTGGTGAGGTATTAGGAAATACGTTATAAAACACTATGATTCCAGAGTTACTTTTTGTAAAGTACTATTCTGGGGTTTCTTTTATACCCATCACAAATAAATGAAATTCTTTGCACTATTTTTTATGGTAATGACAATACCTGCTCTCTGTATGGGGCAGGCAGAGAGAACCATTAACCAAATTTTAGGTACGGCAAAGCAACAATCTCAATTTCAATTACAGGAACGTAAGCTTGATTTCCTGAAAACTACTCCTTACCAATTACCAATCATTGACCGTTGGGAAATTCGGACACAGACACATGATTTGGATTTGTCAGAGCAACGGTTAACTTTTAGACTTCGACCTAATAGCCGCAAAGAAAGAAAAAGTCAAGAGTTACTACATTTTTCTACTATTCAATATTACCAAGAAGAGTCAAGAGTCGTTTTGCTGAAAGGTCTAAGGCGCAGATACAACACGTGCTTAACTTTAATAATGGCTAAAAAAAGAAAGCAACTATTAAATGATTTGGCTCAAATTTACGCCGATTTGAGCGAACACTACGAGAATAATGGACTATTGGAAGAAATGATAGATGCGGAAGAGGATAAAGAAGAATATGCTATTCAGCTATTTGATTATCAACAAGATGTGGAGAAGGCGATTCGTCAAACTCAATATTTTTTGAATGAAAAATTGGCCTTTGATTTAAGAATGGTAGATTTAACGTCCATCAAAACCATAAGAGACCGAATAAATGAATCGGGTCATTTAGTACGTATTTCGAACCCTTCTTTATCTTTATTGGAAAATGAAATTAATGTAGTTGATAAGGAGCTATCGGCAACTGAAGCTAGCCAAAAGAAATGGTTCAATTTTGCTCAATTCAGATATGGTGGCTCAAATTCATTTATTCCTTTTCGAGAAACTTTTAGCTTGTCTGCGGCCTTTCAAATACCCACAAAAGGAAGCAGTATTTTAAAAATGAATAAACTGCAATTGGATAAAATTGCAGCGGAAAATGAATGGGGTGAAGCCAATTACATGATTCAAAAAGAACGAAAAACTTTGTTACGGAGTATCCATAATTGGCTTGAAAAACATCAACAATTAACCACTAATTTAATAGCTGTACAGCATACCATGACTCGAAATTATGCCGTGAAAAATACAACAAGCTATGAAATTTTATCTCTAAAAGTAAGAGCTCATTTGCTTAAGAAAAAATTAAGAATTCATAAAATGGAAGAGAAAATTTTCCAAGCATATGTAGATTGGTTAAGCGTGACTGGAAAAATGATAGAACTCCCCTTGGTGAATTATTTGACCGTAGATTTACAACGGTTTTAATTTTTTAATAAAACTTTCCCATTTAGCACATTGGTGCTTTTTCCTTCGAAAATAGCTGCTTTTCCATTGACAAATACGTATTCCATTCCTTCTGCTAGTTGATATGGTTTAGTAAAAGTCGCGTTATCTTTTATTTTTGCTAAATCAAAGATAACTATATCTGCTATTGCTCCTTCTTTGATAAGTCCTCTGTTTTTTATCTTGAATACTTGGGCTGGTAAGCTGGTCATGCTTCGAATAGCTGCGGCTAAACCTATCACTTCTTTTTCTAGGACATAATGATGAATTTTCCTTGGAAAGGTGCCGAACGCACGTGGATGCGGGACGCCCTCTCCCCATTTAGGAAAACTTCCATCAGAGCAAGTCATGGTCCATGGTTGCTGCATAAAGTTGTGGACATCGCTTTCTTGCATATTGAAGGAGACAATACCGACATTGCTTTTTTTGAGCATGGTTATGGCTGCATCAATGGGTGACAAATTCCATTGCGTTGCCATTTCTTGCAAATTTTTTCCTTCTACCGTGTTGTCTGCTGAAAAATATCGGAACTGGATTCTAGCTGCGCCTCCTCGTCGAGCTAGATTTTTTTCCATATCCTTTTTTAACTTGACCAACACTTGTGGGGTATTAAAGCGGGCTAATAAAGAATCCCTTCCGCCACTTTGTGCCCACCTTGGCAATAAGGCTGCTCCTAACCCCGTGGCGGAAGCAATATATGGATATTGGTCCGCATAAATTTCTAAGCCTGTTGCTCTTGCGCTTTCGATTCGCTGAATGACTGCTTCTGAATACCCCCAAACTGGTGGACCTAATGCTTTAATATGCGTAACTACTGCTGGTAATTTTGCCTGTCTTGAAATTTCTATCACTTCTTCTACTGCTGCAACCAAACCTACCGTATAGTTGGATTCATCTCGAATATGACTCGTATAAACACCATCGTATTCAGCTACTACTTTTGATAGTTCAACTAATTCAGCAGTATTAGAAAAACTACCTGGAGCGTAAAAAGGACCTGTAGAAATGCCATAGGCTCCATCTTCCATTCCTTGTTTAATTAGAGCTTTCATTTCTTCTATTTCAGTAACTGATGCCAATCTATCTTCCATTCCTAACACCTTTTGCCGAACAGACCCATGCCCCATTAAAGGGATGGCATTGACACCCAATCCATGTGCTAATAACTCCTTTTTCTGTTGTAATAAATCCATTGGACTTCGACCGTCAGGATTGATGATGACAGTTGTGACACCTTGTGCTAACAACGGAAAAGCAGGACTTCGGTCTGCAGCTATTAGTCCACTAGCTGCGTGCGAATGTGGGTCGATGAATCCAGGGCTGATATAATTATCCAGGGCATCAATAATTTGGGTAGCAGTTGCCTTTTCCAAATTGCCGATAGCTATTATACGGTCATTTTTGATAGCAATATCCGCTTTGAACCAAGGATTGCCACTACCATCTAAAATGCGTCCGTTTTTTATTAGGAAATCGTATTGGGCGTGACTGAGGAAAGGAAATGATATTAAAAGGAAAAATAGAAGAAGAGGTGATTTACTCATAATGGGGAGATATTTAGGAGGAGTCAAATAAGTAATTGAACAAAGTAATATTAACATTTCTCACAACGGCTCAACGACACAACGAATTAGAAATCATCCCTTTAAGTTGTTGTGTCGTTGTGTCGTCGTGAGCAATAAAATTTGTCTAGACATTAATCTAATTTAATCCTCAAATACAGGTTTACGCTTTTGCATAGTTGAAGCAAAAGCCTCTTGAATATCTGTAGAAAATATCATCGCCGCATTCCAAATTTGCATATGCTTTAAACTTTCCTCTACTGAGTGGTCTCTAGTATATTGTAAGATTTGCTTAGAGCCTCTAATAACTACTGGAGACTTAGCAGCAATGTTTTCTGCTAATTTAGTCACTTCTTCCATCATCGTCGCTTTGTCGGCAAAACAACGATTAACTAAACCTATTTTTTCTGCTTCTTGACCATAAACATTTCTTCCTGTGTAGGACATTTCACAAGCCATGCCATAAGATATTATTTTTGGTAATCTTTGCATCGTTCCAATATCTGCTACGAGTCCCATATCAACTTCTTTCACACAGAAATAAGCATCTTCGGTGGCATAGCGCATATCACAAGCACTTGCTAAATCTACGCCCCCACCTACACAAGCTTTTTGGATAGCTGCCAACACAGGCTTTCGGCATTTTTCGACCGAAGAGATGCAATCTTGTAAATACGCTAAATCTTCAATAAATTTTTCTCTTTTTCTAGCTTGGCATTTGATATGGTCTAAGCCAGTTACATTCATTAGCATAGATAAATCAATACCAGCGCAAAAATGCTTCCCTTCGCCGCTTAAAACAATACACCGAATCTCAGGATTTTTATCCGCATCTTCAAATACTGCTTTCATATCTGCCCAAGCCTGTTGGTCAAGTGAATTGGCTTTGTCTGGACGGTTGATAGCTACGTGAGCTACCTTATTTTTTATCTCAACTTTGAAAGTTTTGTAGGTCATATTTCTAGTTATGAGTTATAAATGATTTGTCATCAGTAATAAGAATGGAAAATTAGGATAAATATACTAACTAGGCAAGTCTTGACCAATTTTCTGAGGTGAAATGCAACCATCCTTTTGAAGAGAGTACTAATTGAATAAAATTGTATTGTTTTAAATAATATGTTATGAGGATGAAATGCAAAATTACCTTTTGGGCTTTATTGATTACTATTTGCTGCCAAGGACAAAGTTTGTGGGTAACTAATCCAGATACTTGGGATAGTGTAAGAGGTACTATTAATGAGGCTCAATTCACTATTACACCTCGTGGTATATACTTAGAAGTGGGTATGTACTTGACCCTTTCTGCGAAAGATGCCAATTATATAAACTGGGTTAATGATTCTATTGATTTAGAACTACCGGAATATGATTTGGAATCAAGCTTACGGTTTAGCTTACCTAGTGAGGCAATGGTCATAGATTCTTGGCTTTGGGTAAATGAAGACCTTATACAAGCAGATATCGAGGAAAGATGGAAAGCTACTCGGACCTTTGAAGAAATTGTAGGTTATAGATTAGACCCTTCCTTGCTGACTAAAGACACTTGGTATGGTAGTGATGAGAGTTATTATGCGTTAAGGGTTTACCCGCTACAAGGGGATTCTACAAGGAGAGTGAAAATTACTTATTTAACGCCTGGTAAATGGAGTCGAGGGAAGGTCTCTATTAATTTACCCATGGATATTTTAGCAGCTTCTAAAGTGCCTGTAGAAGATATTTCCGTACAGTGTTTTTTAGCCGGAAAATTTTCAAATCCAACTGTTTTACAATTTCCTGATAGAACCTTTTCTAATGAGAATCACGCTGCACTTGGAGATTTTTCGCAAATGCCCTTTACTAGCACAGATATAATCAATGGCCTCGATATTTCTTTTGATGTAGAAATGGAAAATGGGGTATTTTTAAGTAATTATAATAATGGCGAAACAGATTTTTATCAAATGGCTATTATCCCTCCCGCTATTTTATTGGAAGAGGAAAGGACTAATAAAAAGGTAGCTTTTTTGATAGATTATGATTCATCTAATACGTATGTTCCTAAACAGGTACTCCTCGATAACCTGAAAAACCAAATGAAAGAAAATCTAGGACAAGGAGACCTTTTTAACCTCATCTTTGTTGGACAAAATGGTTTAGAATTGATAAATTCTAATTGGATAAATGCAAATGACCAGATTATTGATAATGTCTTTAGTTTACTGGAAGAGGCTTATACTTTAGCGGATGAATCCCACCTTTCTGAATTATTAGAGGCTGGATTGACTTTTGTTCAAGATGGTTCTGCTGGAGGTAGTTTATTCGTACTTTCCTGTTCGGATGAATTGAGTGGTCGTGAAGTAGGAGATGCTTATATTAGTGACTTAGCTTCGATTTATAAAGATTCCTTAACCTCTATAATCATCGCCGATTATCAAAATAAAGACTTAGATGGTAGTTACTATTTTGAACCCTTTATAAACGAAGCAGGGTTTATGGATTACTTAAATTTAGGCTACCTTTATGGGAATGAATATTTTTATTTAGCTTTAAATAAGTTATTTTTTGGAACGACTCATTTAATCCGAGAACAAAAAAGTTTAATTAGTCTGCTGAATAGTAGTTTTGACGCGATTAATCCGATTCAAAATTTTGGAGGTATAACAGTGAAAAGTGGAACGGAAGCATGTTTCAGTCAATATACTTTAGATGGGACTTTATTTTCAAATCATAATACTCCTATTTTACAGATAGGAAAATGTAAAAATAATTTGCCCATTTCTGTTGAAGTAGCTGGAACGGTCAATAATCAAAATGTTAGAAAAACTATTACACTGAATGAAGCTGATGACGTAAATGAAGGTGATAGAAGTCATGAAATAGCTTGGGTAGGTAATTATATCCAAGCTTTAGAAAACAGAGATTATTGGTTTTATACCCAAAGTATAGCTGAAGAAGCTATTGAATGGAGTATTAACCACCGAGTACTGTCTGTTTTTACGGCTTTCTTGGCTTTAGAACCGGGGTTAGGTGGTTATGTTTGTGAAGAATGTGTAGATGAAACGATGCCGAATGATATGATTCCTGTCTTAATCGATGGAATTAGACCGCCGCAAGAAAATGAAGTAGAGTTACCCAATATTACTTTTGGTTTAACAAGAGGAGAAGAATGGACTATTGCTGTTACAGAAGACTCTGTTGTTACAAGTGTTACTAATCCTAATTCCTTCGTTTTCAATCAGATACATGCTAATCCTAACCCTTTTAGAGCAGGTGTTCAGTTTACAATGAAGTTGAACGAAGTTGCTGTGAAAGAAGCGATAAATTGTATGGTTTTTGATTTGAGTGGTAAGCGAGTTAAGCAATTAATCCCTGAGCCAACAGGTAATACTACTGAATTTCAAGCTTTTTGGGACGGCACAGATGACCAAAACCAACGCTTGCCTGCGGGTATGTATATTATGACGGTTCAAACGCCAAAAGGGTGGGGGAGTTT